>JAPKDT010000034.1 GCA_028822475.1 SAR324 cluster bacterium | reverse complement strand
CAACCTTGTTGTTTCGGCTGGCAAATATCTTATTTTTTTTGCTCCAGAGCCAGTAAAGTAGGGCTACAGAGAAAGCTGCAATGAATAGTTTTAACATGATTTAGCAACCTTTTGATATAACATTACGGCAAAAAAGTATTTAAGATAAAACTCAATTCCAACCTGTAAAAAGTAAGAGATATGCCTACAACTATCAAGCCGAAGATTATCCGATTATTATTTAGTATATCAGACAGGACATCAGATTCTGTTCTGAGTTTATTAAACATTATATGGTTCTGTTCAGTGAGTGTTGTCTTTTTTGGCGAATTTGTGGAGAATGGAAAAGCCTTCGCACAAGAAGAAGAGCCGCAGAAATGTATAAAATTAAAAGATCCAACAACGATTCCAGAACTTCAGGAGTTTCGAGTCTGTCTTAAAAAACTAACTCGTGAAAGAGATGGTGAAAAAAGCTTCAAAATCACAAAAAGATCTTATGAAGGATCTCTGAAATTAATGGATAATTTAAATATGAAGTCTGACAATAAAACTTCAAAAAAACTTCCGGAGGAATCATAAAATTTGTGTCTATTGCAAATCGGTAAAAAAACTAAAGTTCGCTGAATCTTGGGAATGAAGTTCAAAAAATGATTCAACAACTTATTAAACGCTAAAATAAAACCCAGTCCCTGATCTTTCTCAGCAAATAATAATGGAACGACCTTTAAAGTTTATTTTTGAAGACATTGTTTTTGGACCAATACTGCTTTTAGTTTTATTATCAAGTGCGTTGCTGTTTATGTACAGGCACAGGCACCATTATAAACTTTCATATCGCATTCTGTTAGCGAGTTGGGTGATCCTTTTACTTGGAAGTAACACGCTCTTTTTTCAAGTTATTTATCTGCCTTTAAAATATTTAACTCCAAAAAGTGAAAAACACAACAGTGACGCGATTGTTGTCGCTTCCGCAGGAGTTCACGGTTCGGGAGCACCAACACCGGGTTCTGCCCTGAGAGCATACGCGGCGGCTAAATTATATTTAGAAGGAGTAGCACCGCTTGTTATTATTACGGGCGGAGTAACCAAACCGTATCTTCCACCGGTAAACATCAAAGGTATGGCCATTATTCTACAGGGAATGGGAGTTCCACCGGATAACATCATCATTGAAAACCGTTCTGCAGACACCTATAGAAATGGAATAGAAACTTCCAAAATATTGAAACGTTTAAAGTTAAAAACTGTCCTGCTGGTTTCTCATGATTACCATTTATTTCGCCTCGTTTCTGTCTTTAACAAATTAGGCATCGAGGCTTTTGCATATGCTGCAAATCAGTCATATCGAAAAGAGTCCATCCATTGGTGGCGTTACTTTGACTGGGCAAATTTTAATCGCATCCAGACTATTTCACATGAATATTTTGGATTACTTAGTTACAAATTATCAGGCTGGATATAAGCTGTAATTTTAATATCAATATTATGCCAAAGCGTACAGACATAAAAACTGTTTTGCTAATAGGATCAGGTCCAATCGTGATTGGACAAGCCTGTGAATTTGACTACAGCGGAACACAGGCCTGTAAAGCTCTCAAGGAAGAGGGCTACAGGGTTGTTCTAATCAACAGTAATCCTGCCACCATCATGACCGATCCCGGACTGGTGGACGCAACATATATTGAACCAATTACAATAAGCGCACTGGAATCGATCATTGAGCAGGAGAAACCGGATGTTATATTACCCACCATGGGGGGGCAGACTGCGCTCAATATGGCGATTAAACTTCATGAACACGGAGTATTGAAAAAATACGGTGTGGAACTTATCGGCGCTTCCATTGATGCAATAAATAAGGCAGAAAATCGGGAGTTGTTCAGGAAGGCAATGGATAAGATTGGTCTTGGCATGCCTAACAGTTCCATTGTCCATTCGCTTGAAGAAGTAAAAATTCTGACAGAAACACATCCATTTCCGTTCATCATCAGACCATCCTTTACTTTAGGAGGCGCCGGCGGCGGAATTGCTCATACATATGATGAATTAGCCCGTATCGTTTCCCACGGTCTGGCAGTATCACCGACTAATGAAGTATTAGTCGAACAGTCAATCATCGGCTGGAAAGAATATGAGCTGGAGGTCATGCGTGATCATAAAGATAATGTGGTCATTATTTGTTCGATTGAAAATCTTGATCCCATGGGTGTCCACACCGGTGACAGCATTACTGTTGCCCCTGCACAGACACTGACAGACTGGGAATATCAAAATCTGCGGGATATGTCGATCAAAATTATGCGTGAAATTGGTGTTGATACTGGAGGTTCTAACGTGCAATTTGCCGTTAATCCGGTTGACGGTGAAATACTTGTAATTGAAATGAATCCCAGAGTTTCACGAAGTTCAGCTCTTGCTTCTAAAGCCACAGGATTCCCCATTGCAAAAATTGCCGCCAAGTTGGCAATTGGTTACACTCTTGACGAAATTCCAAACGATATCACAAAAAAAACACCTGCCTCTTTTGAACCTTCTATTGATTACGTGGTGACAAAAATCCCGAGGTTTGCCTTTGAAAAATTTTCCATGACTGATGACCGTCTCGGTACACAGATGCAGTCAGTTGGTGAAATAATGGCGATTGGACGCACCTTCAGGGAATCTTTTCAAAAAGCATTACGCTCATTGGAAACAGGTCATACAGGGCTCAATGCTCCGGATTATGATGATGATTATAAAACAGCAGAAGAGATTCTGGAGGAGCAACTCCAAACTGTAGGTAGTACTCGCATTTGGTACGTCGCTGACGCAATGAGACAGGGCTGGACAGACGAGGCACTTTTTGAACAGACAGGGATTGATCCCTGGTTTTTGTGGCAAATCCGGAGTTTAATTGAAGAAGAACAGCTTATCTTGAAGACCGAATTATCGGAAATATCACCGGTTAAATTAAGGAAATGGAAGAGGCTCGGATTTTCTGATCAACGTATTGCAGAATTACTTAATGTAACTGAAAGTAGGATTCATAATATGCGTTATGAATGGAATGTACTTCCGGTTTTCAAACAAGTTGATACTTGTGCTGCTGAATTTGAATCAGAAACGCCATATTATTATTCGACCTATGATGAGGAAAATGAGTCGCTTCCTACTGAAAAAGCAAAAGTACTCATTTTAGGTTCAGGCCCGAATCGTATCGGTCAGGGAATTGAGTTTGATTATTGTTGTGTGCATGCGTCCTGGGCTGTGCGTGAACTTGGTTATGAATCGATTATGCTCAACTGTAATCCGGAAACTGTGAGTACTGATTATGATACTTCGGATCGTCTATATTTTGAGCCGATTACCTTTGAAGATGTAATGCATGTGATCGACCTCGAACGGCCGCTTGGGGTGATTGTCCAACTCGGTGGGCAAACTCCACTTAAACTGGCACAACAACTAAATGACGCAGGTGTTCGTTTGCTGGGAACTCCTTTTGAAAGTATTGACCGGGCTGAGGATCGTGAAAAATTTGCCAAGATGTTGAAGAAACTGAAACTGAAACAGCCCAGAAATGGTATGGCTCGTTCACTAAAAGATGCAGAAAAGATTGCGGAAAAAATAGGATATCCCATCCTCGTGCGACCCTCTTATGTTCTGGGAGGACGAGCTATGATGGTTGCAGAATCAGCAAAACAGCTGGCGGAATATTTCAAAGAAGCTATAAAAGTTTCTCCAGAGCATCCTGTTTTGATAGACCAGTTTTTGCAGGGTGCAGTCGAAATTGATATGGATCTGTTGGGTGACGGAAAAAACTTTGAATTGGGCGGTATACTGGAGCACGTGGAACGCGCAGGCATTCACTCAGGGGACAGCGCCTGTATAATACCACCGCAAAATTTGACTTCAACTATGTTATGCAGACTAGAAGAACAGGGGAAAGCTCTGGCCAAAGAACTCAGCGTGAAAGGATTAATGAACATCCAATTTGCGGTTAAAGATAATGAAATATTTCTGATTGAAGTCAATCCACGGGCATCAAGGACTGTTCCGTTTGTCAGTAAAGCCATCGGTCACCCTCTGGCGAAGTATGCAACATGGCTGATGCTCGGACTAAATTTGAGTGAAATTGGTTTTAGCTATGAGGCTCCTCAAACAGTTTCAGTCAAGGAAACGGTATTTCCTTTCGTTAGTTTTTCCGGTGCGGATACAGAACTTGGTCCTGAAATGAAATCAACCGGTGAAGTAATGGGACGCGGAAAAAACCTTGAAGAAGCTTTTATAAAAGCTCAGATTGCGGCTTATCAGTCAGAGATAAAGGAAGGTTGCGTTTTTATCGGTGTGACAGATCAGGATAAGCAGGAAATGATTCCTGCGGCATTGGAATTTCAGCAGGCTGGTCGTAAAATATTAGCAACAGCAGGAACTTTTAAAGTGTTGCAAAAAGCGGGTGTCACAAATCTTGAAAAAACAAGTTTGGACCGCAAAGAAGCTGGAAATATTTTTGAATACCTTGAGCGTAACGAAGTGGCACTGATTGTAAACACTACTCGCTCAAGAAAACGTTCAATAGATTCTACACATATTCGGAGAGTTGCTCTTTTACACAATCTGCCTTATTTCACAACTGTGGAAGGAACCCTTAATTTGGCACGAGCGTTAGTTGCAACGGATTCCGGAAAAAACCTCAGCTATCAACCGCTGCCGCTGCCGCAGAAAATTTCTTCCTAATTTAGTCGTTCAGTCTTTAGTCTTTCCTGATTTCTTCTGCCATTCCAGATAACCACGCTGAAAAAATATTTTCTGCTGCTGATAATCAGGTTTTGATATCCGCCCTAGAACTAGATCATCTTCCAAATCACTTAAGGCAGAGAGCCAGGAATCTGCTTGACTAAAATCATGCGCAGATGTGCCAGGAAGTTCATAGTTCTGCAGTTTAGTCCTAAAAAGAGGATATGCGACTGCACTGACTGATCCAGCGATAATCAATAAAATAAAGGTCCAAATCATCTACTTGTCCTGTCCAAAAATTAAAAGCTTAATTCATTTAAAAAATAAGTTGTCTTAATGATAAGCAAAGAGGCTTTGAAGCTTATAATATCTCTAAGAATGACTTAGTGCATCATTAAAACAGCAGATCAATCCATTGTTTACAGACAGAACATTCTACTTATGCAGCATTAGTAAATGATTTTTTGCATATTGGCAGGACAGACTCCAGACATTCAACTATCTCTGACCGATTCATCAGCTCTTCAAAACGTTTTGTCTGCTTTTCCAAATACCAGTAGCCCACCAAACATTCAAATCCAGTTGCAGCACGGTAATCTTTGATAACCGCATGTTTGGGCGGAGAAATGGTTTTACTGTTGCGTCCCTGACGGTATATTATCTCTTCTTCAGTATTCAGGAGAGGATGAATCAGTAGCGCGAGGCGTGCCTGCGTTTGACAACGTACCCATTGAACAACATGGAGGTGAACCAGTCTGCGGTTTTTTAAACGTTGCAAGATCTTCTGTCTGCACCACAACTCGAAAAACGCGTCGCCTAAATATGACAGAGAAAAAGACGAATGCTCATTCAGGGGAATTCTAAGTTCTGAGTCAAATTGTGTATTGTTCACCAGTTGCTGTCTTGCTTGCAGATGATCTTATTATCACGTATGCGAAATTCTCCTTCTTCCACAGTACGTTTGTCAAGTATCTTATTATCACGTTCCTTGAGTGCAACGCCAAAACTGCCGTCATTACGTAAAACAATTTCTGCACCAGGTTTTACATAAAAAATCTCGATGCCTCTATCTATAACCATCTGTTTGTTAATATTTTCCGGAATTTCGGTAGTTGCTGTTTTGGATAAGCGTACGGATCGGTTTTCACCTTCACCTGTTGATTCAGAACTAAGTTTGTATTCAGTACCGATCTTGTGCACCATCCGTCTGCGGTATGAGTTCATGGGATCCATCTGCAGATGTGTTTCATCCGACTGGATGAATCGTACTATTGCCGCGTTTATGTCTGTCATCAGTTCCAGGTCCGAACTGCTCAATTCCATATCATCAATCATGTTTTTCGCTTTTAAGCTTATTCCGCAACAATAACGGCATCAATGCCGTCAGGCTGTTTCGAGTTGTGAGTTAATTTCTGTTGTAAATTGTACTCTGTCTTCAGTCGCATATTTTATGATTATGCATCATAAGTTCGCGGTGATTCAGGTACATCTGCTTGAGGAAGAATAGCAACTTCCGTACTTCCAGTTTCATTTGTTTCTGCAGCCTCAGCTTCTATGACAGGAGTTGGCAACTGAGCCAGTGCAACTTTCAGGACTTCTTCAATTGATTTTACGGGATGGACTACTAAACCCTTTAGAATTTCATCCGGGACTTCGCTGAGATTTTTTTCGTTATTCTGCGGAATCATGACAGTGGAGATGATTCCTCGCTTGGCTGCCAGGAGTTTTTCTTTCAAACCGCCAATCGCAAGAACTTTACCACGCAGTGTGATTTCACCGGTCATCGCTACATCACTGCGGACAGGAATGGAAGTAAACGCGCTGACTAAAGAAGTAGCAATGGTTACTCCTGCAGAAGGTCCATCCTTCGGAACTGCTCCCGCAGGTACGTGAATGTGAATATCAGTCTTTTCAAAAACTGAAGAATAAATTCCCAGCTGATTTGCGTTTTTACGTACATAACTTAGGGCGGCCTGCGCTGATTCTTTCATGACATCGCCTAGTTTTCCTGTCAACTGCAATTTACCTGTACCCTTCATTATATTCACTTCAGTCACTAAAAGCTCACCTCCAGCCTCTGTCCAGGCTAATCCGCATGTGGTACCGATTTCATTATGTTCTTCTGCTTTACCGTATTTGTAACGCTGTACGCCCAGAAATTTCTGCACACGATTTGGCGTTACAACTACTTTACTGAGATTTGTTTTCTTTACCAACTGGGTTGCTACTTTACGGCATGTTTTTGCGATTTCACGCTCAAGATTACGTACTCCTGCTTCTCGGGTATAACCACGTATAATATTCAAAATCGCTTTATGCTGGAACTGAATTTGTTTTGAAGTCAGTCCATTTTCAGTTATTTGTTTAGGCAGCAGATGTTCACTTGCGATGTGTTCTTTTTCCAGTTCCGTGTAACCGGAGAGACGGATAATTTCCATCCGGTCTTTAAGCGCAGGCGGGATATTCTGTTGAACATTGGCTGTACAGAAAAATAAGACATCCGAAATATCAAACTCTACTTCCAGATAGTGGTCCATGAAAGTATGATTCTGTTCAGGGTCGAGAACTTCCAGTAAGGCAGCAGCAGGATCACCCATGACGCCGTAGGACATTTTGTCGATTTCATCAAAAAGCAGCAGCGGATTTTTATTTTTTACTTTCCTTAAAGATTGAATCACTTTTCCGGGCATTGCACCGATATATGTCCGTCGGTGTCCTCTTATTTCAGCTTCGTCACGTACTCCGCCGAGACTCACATGCGCAAATTTTCTGCCTAATGCTTCTGCAACAGAACGCGCCAGTGATGTTTTACCGACACCAGGAGGTCCTACCAGACAAATAATAGGTCCTTTCATCTTGCCTACCTGTTGAGCCACAGCAAGGTATTCAATAATACGTTCTTTGACTTTCTCTAATCCGTAATGTCGCGCGTCCAGCACTTTTTCTGCTTTTTCGAGGTCAAAATTATCTTCCGTCTTTTCTGCCCACGGCATGCTCAGCAGCCACTCTAGGTAATTCCTGACAACATTTGCTTCAGAAGACATCGAGGGCATCATCTTCAGTTTCTGCAGTTCTTTTTCTGCCATCTCTCTGGCTTCTACAGAAAGTTCCATTTCCTCTATCTTCTTAGCGTACTCTTCCATTTCCGCTTTACCGTCTTCACCTTGACCTAATTCTTTCTGGATGGCTTTGACCTGCTCATTGAGGTAGTATTCTTTCTGTGTCCGGCCTATTTGTCCCTGTACACGTTCCTTTAGTTTTCGCTCAACTTTCTTAAATTCCTTTTCTTCAAGCATTCTACCATAAACAATTTCCAACCGTTTTTTTGGATCATTGTTTTCCAGCAAGGCCTGTTTTTTCTGCAAATCCATGTTCAGCAGAGGAGCAATACGGTCTGCCAGAATGTTTGGATCTTCTGAATCAATGGACAGTTTTTCGATACCTTCTGTTCGACGTTTCACATCCTTAAGGTAACGTTTGAATTCAGCACGGACATTCTTGCTGAGGGCATGCAGTTCAGGTGCATCAGAAGTTTCTTCAGCGATTGGTTCTACAATTGCGGCAAAATGTGGTTCGTCCATGTGAGCTTCAATCAGGCGGCCTCTTGTTTTTGCCTCAAAGAGCGCTTTTATAGTCCCGTTATGGAGTCGCATAATCTGCAAAACTTTACCTATAGTTCCTACTCGAAACAGATCTTTTGCCTCAGGCTCTTCAATCAGTGGGTCTTCTTGAGCAACCACAAAAATCTGACGGTCACCTTCAAGGGCTTTTTCGAGAGAGGCAATAGAAAGAGCACGGCCGATGAAAAAAGGTGCTGTCATCTGAGGAAAGACCACGATATCACGCATTGGCAGCATAGGCAGCGCAATTTGATTTGGTCCAGTAGATTTTTCCTGGGTTCCGCCGGGCATAAACTTCCTTTTATTGAGTTAGGTGAGTGAAGTCCGCAAAGATGCTTGGATTTTGCAAAAGTTAGCAAACTGTCAGAATCATGGTACTATTTTATAAATCACAGACTACCAACTCTGAACGCATTTTTATATTTTATCGATAAGATCTTCAAATAGCAAGTATTCAAGGTCCTTTAGTATAATTATGAGCATGCTTTTATAAAGGAGGTAAAGCGGCTACGCTCATTTCCACACAGATTTTCTGACCTTCTTTGTAGCGCGTAACTTCCTGAAATTCTCTGCGGTGATTTTGGGCCCCAATGACGCTCCGCAGATGAAACTCCGCATTACGTTTTGCTCCTGAAACTGCATCTTCAGCAATTAATGCGCAGGCTCGGCTTTTAACAATAACATCAAGTTTTCCACGATCCAGTACTTTGTAGTCAGGATCATATGACGTTTTTATATTCTCAGCAGTTGAGGTACACCCGTTGAATAAAATGATGCAAAAAAAGGCTGATAAAATTATACGCGGCATTATTTTGTTTAATGTAGGCTTGACAACTCTAGAGTCGTTCTCCAAACTAGCAATAACAGCAATCTTGTATTCATGCAGACTAAAAATTTTCAGTCGAGAAAAAATCTATTTTTAACCTTATACCTTAAGTGCAACCTTCATGCAGATTACAAAATCCACACAATTATTTTCACGTGCGCAACAAAGTATTCCGGGTGGAGTAAACAGTCCTGTACGTGCCTTCAAATCCGTAAAGATGAATCCTCTTTTTATCAAACGTGCTAAGGGTTCAAAACTCTTTGACGTGGACGGCAACGAATATATTGACTATGTCGGCTCATGGGGGCCAATGATTTTAGGCCATGCTCATGCTGAAGTTGTTCGGAAACTTGAAGAAACTCTCCGGAGTGGAACATCATTTGGCGCTCCAACTGAAGGTGAAATTCAGTTGGCGGAGATGGTCTGTGAAGCAGTGCCAAGTGTGGAAATGCTGCGTTTGGTTAATTCAGGCACAGAAGCTTCAATGGCTGCTCTGAGAGTAGCCCGAGGTTACACAGGGCGTGATAAAATTATTAAATTCGAAGGCTGTTATCACGGTAGTGTTGATGCACTGCTTGTTCAGGCGGGATCCGGAGCAATGACTTTAGGGATTCCGGATTCTCCAGGAGTTCCTGCTGCTTTTGTAGAACTGACTCTGCAGGCGAAATTTAATGATCTGGCATCTGTCATCAAACTGGCGGAAGAAAATTCCGGGGAGATTGCCGCCGTAATTTTGGAACCTGTGGCCGGAAATATGGGGATGATCCCTCCGGAACACGGATTTTTACAAGGTTTGCGTGAACTTTGCGACCGTGAGGGTATTTTGCTGATTTTCGATGAAGTAATGAGCGGGTTCCGTGTTGATTACGGAGGGGCTCAAAAGATCTTTAGTATAGTTCCGGACATGAGCATTTTCGGTAAAGTAATTGGTGGAGGGCTGCCAGTTGGTGCATATGGAGGACGTCAGGATATCATGCTTCAGGTTGCCCCTGCAGGTCCTGTTTATCAGGCAGGAACACTGTCCGGTAATCCACTTGCTGTCGCCGCGGGGTTAACTACTCTGGGAATTTTAAAAGAACAGAATCCTTATCCGGAACTTGGTCAAAAAACAGCATGGCTATCAGCAGAGTTTAAAGCAGCAGCTGAATCTGCTGGAGTTCCGCTTCAAACGCAGGCCATGGGCAGCATGTTCGGATTTTTCTTTTCTGCAGAACCTGTCCAAAATTATCAGCAGGCACTCAAGACTGATACAGAGCAGTTCACCCGTTTTTTCAGGAGTATGCTGAAACAGGGAATCTATCTGGCTCCCTCAGCATTTGAATCGCTTTTCGTCTCAACTGCCCATTCTGAAGAAGATTTGGAACGAACTGCCGGTGCATTTCGAAAGGCATTACGGGGAGATTGAATTCAATCAGTGGCTGAATGAGGGGATAGCAACTGGTTTTAAGAGAAAAACTATTTCCAGCCGGATTTTGGTTTTTCGTCAGGATGTGTGATTTCGCTGATCCTGACACCAAAACGGTCATTGATCACCACGACCTCTCCGCGGGCAATTAAACGGTCGCCGATTAAAACGTCTATCGTAGAACCTGCAATCTTGTCCAGCTCGACCACTGTTCCTTGTTTCCAGAGCATTACCTCATTCAGGGAAATGTCTGTGCGGGCAATTTCAGCCTGCATTACATGTGACGCATCTGCCAAAAATTTAAGTTTGTGTAGTGTGGATACTTGCTCAGGAGTTTCTGCGTTCATGGAGGTTCATTTTATTAAGCTAATTATCGTAGGTTGACTTGTTTCATTAATCTTGCGATTATCAGATGAATTCGATTAACTATAAGATCAATTCACATTATACGGCCTAAGGGGCCATGACACAATAAGCAGGAGCGTACATTATGTTTGGTTTAGGCATTTGGGAACTTTTAATAGTTTTGGCAATTATAGTTGTTTTATTTGGAGCAAAACGCTTGCCTCTAATTGGTGAGGGACTTGGCGGAATGATTACTAATTTTAAAAGCGCGACCAAGAAAAACAAAGAAGATCAAACAAAAATTGATAAAAATACTACTGTAATAAGAGAAGATAACGCTGATATAAAAGAGGAAAACAGCTGAACGCAGGTACTATTTCCTTGCTTTGGGTCGAATCACCAGGTTCATGCTGACTTTTAGTTCTTTGAGTCTTGCAATGACCGGAACAATTGACCCGTAAGCTACTTTTTCGTCAGCTTCGACATCAACCAGCCACGGTTGTTTCTGACCCTTGGTCCATTGTTTGATCTTATCCGTAAGCACTCTCTGACTCTCGTCCTCATTACTCCCTCCGATACGGGTGTTGCCTAAATACAAAACTCCAGATTTGTCAATCACCAACCGCAGAGGTTCCTGCATGGGTTTCATTTTGTCTTGGTTGTAACTGTCTTCAGGCAGATCCACCTGAATCACATGGTTTACTATCGGAGCAGTTACCATGAAGATAATCAACAAGACAAGTAGAACGTCTACAAAAGGAGTAACGTTTATTTCGCTCAGTGGTTCATTTTGATCCCAGGAGTTGCCCATGTACTATCCATTCAAAACGATTAGTGAGTTCCATGCCGTAATTACGCATGGTGTTTGCTAAAATTCTGGTCTGATTACGGAAATAATTGTAGGCCATTAAAGCAGGAATTGCGGCCAGTAAACCTGCTGCGGTTGCAACCAATGCTTCTGAAATTCCTGGAGCAACTGAGGCAAGACTGGTAACCCCGGAAGTTCCTATGCTTTGAAAGGAATTGATAATTCCCAGTACTGTTCCGAATAATCCGATGAAAGGAGCCGCGCTTGAAATGGTTGCCAGAATGTTTAAACGGTTTTCTATGAAAGCGTATCTTTCATTTATGTTCTGTTCAATCACCCTTTGTAGTTGCTGACTAAAATGCGGGAGCATCGAAGTGTTTTCATTAATGTCAGGTGTTGAGCGCTGTATTCGCTGGCTCATTCTGGTTGCTTCCTGATAGGTGGCAGAGTACATCGATGCAAAAGCAGAATAAGGAAAATCTGCTGATACTTTTTTGATTTGATTAAGACTGGATTCGTTTAGGTAGATTTGGTAGAACTTCTGATTATCTTTGCGGATATT
Organism: SAR324 cluster bacterium; assembly: GCA_028822475.1. Classification (GTDB taxonomy): domain Bacteria; phylum SAR324; class SAR324; order SAR324; family NAC60-12; genus Arctic96AD-7. The sequence continues at coordinate 682 of JAPKDT010000034.1, read as the reverse complement.
TATATGCTGTAGAGTCTTAATAATTATTACGGCCCAGGAAAGGGCCGACATCAGGGCTAAAATGAGCAAGACGAGCTTTGCGATAAAACTCCCGCTCAGTACCATCCCGACTATGCTCGATTCGCCTAACCATTCGGTGAGCATAATTCTAAGAGAAGTCTATTATTGACCGATGTGGATTTTTTTAAAGGCGGGTGAAGTCTACACGCCGATTTTTAGCCCAAGCAACTTCGTTGCTGCCGGAAACTGCTGGACGTTCTTCACCAAAACTGACCATAGTAAATTGCGATGGGTTTGCTCCCAAACTGACTAGGTGGTCAAAGACAGCTTTCGCGCGTCTTTCTCCCAAAGCCAGATTGTATTCATTGGTACCCCGCTCATCACAGTGACCTTCCAATTGAACCTGAACATCAGGGTTTTCTAAGATCCATTCATAATTATTCTGAATCATCTTTGCAACGGCGGGAGTGATTGCACTCTTGTCGTAGTCAAAGTAGATCATTTCCATCTCATTAATTGCAATATCAGTTTCTTCTTCTGGAGCAGAAATTATGGTGACTGGTTTTGGTGACTCAACGCTTTTATCTGCGTCCTGTTCCACCGCTATTTCGTTTTTTTCTTTTGCTAATTCCTTCTTTTGTTCTAAGGCTATTACAGCTGCATTCTGTTCTTCAACTGCTTT
>JAPKDT010000033.1 GCA_028822475.1 SAR324 cluster bacterium | reverse complement strand
TAGTGCTGAATTTACTTTCACCCTTTCAAGAGAATGTTCAGGAATCACTGAAGTGGGTTTCAAGCACGGCGGAAAGTATTCAATCATTGATAAAATGCTGCTAACAGCAATTTATCTCTAAAGTCCGTATCAAAGATGAATCACTGATTTTTTTAGTTTTATATCCTCTTTTAATTTGCGCTTATATTATTTTTATCAACAAGCAAAAAAAAATATTTCATACGTAAATTCAACTTATTGAATGCAGTTGTTGACAACTGACATTTTATAAACTGTTAACAAACAATTCGTATTGGGTTTTCTCTAAAATTTTGCTAGATTATTGTTTGTAAACATTCTCTCAACAGGTTGTCAAAACACACAAAAAGAGAGAAAAATATTAATTAATCAAAAAGTTAAGCTCTTATCAACAAGTTGTCAACAATACTACTACTACTACTAAAATAAATATGGAAATTACTTTAAAAAGAGAAGCATTAAGTAGTACTCTTCAAAACATCAATTCAGTAGTTGACAAAAGCTCAACCAAACCTATCCTGTCAAACTTTGTGATAAGGACACTGGAAGACGATAGTTCGAATGTTGAATTTTCTTCAACAGATTATGAGCTATCTCTGGTTGAACTGATGCCTGCTAAAATTAAAGATCCAGGCAGTATCTGTGTTAATGCAAAAAAAGTTTTTGACATAGTCAAAGAGCTTAAAGATGAAGAAGTTCATATCCGTTCGACAGAACAACTCTGGATCTATATCACCTGTGGATCATCGGAATTGCGCCTTCCTTCGGTCGAAGTAGGTTTATACCCACAAACAGTGCTGGAAAAACTTCCAGAGTCTGTGACGATCTCTGTAGAGGATTTAAAGAAATGCATTGACATGACTTTGTTTGCGGCAATTACGAATGAATCACGCAGAAATCTGATGGGTGTTTGTCTGTGTTCAACCAGTGATAAGCAAACCCGTTGGTTGTCGACTGACGGTCACCGTTTAGCGCAAATAATCAAATCGGTTGATGAGTTGAATATTGATGCTGAGCAGGAAGTAATTATACCGAGAAAAGCTCTGACTGAGGTACGGAGGGCTGCTGATTTGTTTGGTAAAACAGTAAATATAACTTTTGACTCGCGTGTAATGCAGTTTTCTGGAGGACAGATAAGCTTTAAAACAAGACTGATTGAAGGTAAATTTCCGAATTGTGATCCTATTATTCCAAAAGACAACAATCTGGAAATTTTGGTAAACCGCGAAAGTTTTAGCAATTCGCTAAGGATTGTCTCTTCTATCAGTTCTGAAAAACTGAGACCGGTTAAACTAATTATTTCAGCAGGTGTTTTGAGACTTGAAAGTGAAAAAGCGGATTACGGCGAAGTAGTTGACGAAATAGAAGCCGGTTATGAAGGTGAATCTTTTCAAATTGGTTTTAATGCCAGATACCTTTTAGATGTTTTAAGTGTTATAGACAGTGATGATATTATCCTGGAGTGTAAAAACTCTATGAGCCCAACCATCATTAAATCATCTACTGATGAATCTTTTTTATCTGTAATTATGCCATTGAGGGTTGAGTGGTAGTTTGACTGTTTTCACTTTATTGTTCATGAGAACTTAGACAGTGACTACCGACAATCAACCGTTAACCGGACCTGATTTGACATGATCATCAGCAATATTGAGGTCTCTCAATTTCGCAACTACAGCAGGTGTAAAGCCGATTTTTCTGCGGATTTAAATTGGATATACGGCGCAAACGGTCAGGGAAAAACAAATCTTGTTGAAGCAGTACATTATCTCTGCAATTTAGAATCATTCCGCACAAAAAAACCAGCTCAACTGCTACAGGAAAACAAATCAGAAGCAGTCATTCAGGCTCAGCTCGAACGTCAAAAAGTACAGCATCAGGTACGCATAAAAGTTAGCAAAAAAGGCCGTCAGGTAGTTTTAGACCACTCCCCTTCTCACCGTGTTTCTGAATACATTCTCTCCTTTATGGCGCTGTCCTTCACTCCGGAAGATGTAAATCTTTTCCGGAATGTACCACAGGAACGCCGAAAATTTTTTAACAGGATAATGACCTTCGTTGATCCTGTCTATTTTAAGAACCTTCAGGATTATACAAAAATTATTGCCCAGAAAAACTCATTATTGCGACAGGGTCTTACAGATCAAATTCCGCTTTGGAATGAAATGCTAGCAGGTTCTGCAATAAAAATAATGCAACAGCGCAGTAATTTTGTGGAACAGATGAATTTACATTTGCATGAACTTTTCATGGAACTTTCAGGTCGTTCAGAAAAGTTGACTTTGGTTTATAAAACTTCGCTGAATTCAACTAATATGGATGAGAAAAATTGCCTCCTCCAACTCGAGAAAAGTCTACCGAGAGACCTGCAATACGGCTTTGCTGTGCTTGGTCCACACAGGGATGAGTATCATTTGCTGATTGATGAAAAAAAGGACAAGGATTATTTTTCGCAGGGAGAGTTCAGGATTACTAATTTGTCTTTAAAAATGACAATAAATCGTTTATTATGTGAGAGATATAAATTTTATCCAGTTTTGATTTTTGACGATCTTTTTTCAGAATTGGATGAGGAGGTGATTCAGCAAGTTTTGCAGTTTTTTATTAAGTTAAAAAATCAAATTTTTATCACCTCAACCTCTGAACCATCAAGTTCCCTGCCCGGAAAATATTTTCACATCGAAAATGGACAACTGGTTTGACATCACAGCTTTAATAAATAACCTTCTGCTGTTTCATGAAAGAAAAAAATGCCTGAAATTGAAAGCGTAGTAAATTCAGATTACGATGAATCTAATATAACGGTACTGCAGGGTCTGGAAGCGGTACGCCTGCGTCCAGGAATGTATATCGGCGGAGTCGACAGTGCCGCTCTTCATCACCTTGTTTTTGAGATTGTAGATAACAGTGTTGATGAGGCACTAGCTGGTTTTTGTAATGAAATTCACGCAATCATCAATTCAGATGGAAGTCTGTCCGTTGAAGATAACGGCAGGGGCATTCCTGTAGGTATTCACGAAGAAGAGGGTATTCCTGCGGTTGAATTGATTTTGACACGTCTTCATGCAGGTGGAAAATTTGATAACAGTAACTACAAGGTTTCAGGTGGATTGAATGGTGTAGGTGCATCTGTAGTGAATGCGCTTTCCGGTAAAATGATAGCAGAAATACACCGAGAAGGTTTTTTGTGGAAGCAGGAATACCAGCAGGGCATTACCGTTACTCCGCTCGAAAAAGTTGAAGAAAGCAAAAAAACTGGAACTCTAATCACTTTTTGGCCGGATGAAACTATTTTTGATCATGTTGAATTTAATTTCGAAATATTAGCTCCCCGTCTAAGAGAATTAGCGTTTTTGAACAGGGGTATTCTAATTTCAATCCGTGATAATCGGACGGATCGTTTTCAGGAATTCCAATATGAAGGCGGGATTGTGGAGTTTATCAAGCACATGAATGAAAATAAAAGTGTTTTGCATGAATCTCCAGTTTACTTTTCCGGAAAATCAGATGATGTGGAAATCGAAGTTGCTTTTCAGTATAACGATAGTTACACCGAGCGTATTTATTCCTTTGTAAATAATATCAATACAGTAGAAGGTGGAACACATCTGACAGGTTTTAAAGGAGCGCTTACCCGCACCTTGAACAACTACATGACAGCAAATAAAATTATCAACGATTCTAAGGAAAATTTATCGGGAGAGGACGTCCGAGAAGGTATGGCGGTAGTGATCAGCGCAAGAGTCATGAATCCACAGTTTGAATCGCAGAAAAAAATTAAACTGACCAATGTTGAAATTAAGGGAAAAGTAGAAACTCTGGTCTCAGAATATTTGGGTTCTTTTCTGGAGGAAAATCCTGTTGTCGCAAAAAAGATTATTGCCAAAGGTATAGACGCTCAGCGGGCCAGGCTTGCTGCTAAGAAAGCAAGGGAACTGACACGTAGAAAAAATGTTCTTGAATTCAGTACACTGCCAGGAAAACTTGCTGACTGCCAGGAATCAGATCCGGCATTAAGTGAATTGTTTCTAGTGGAGGGAGATTCTGCAGGAGGTTCCGCAAAGCAGGGACGTGACCGTAAGAATCAGGCGATTTTACCCTTAAAAGGTAAAATTTTAAACGTGGAAAAGGCCCGTTTTGATAAGATGCTCAACAATGAAGAAATAAAAACTATGATTACCGCGATGGGCACCGGTATCGGCAAAGAAGAATTTGATCTGGAAAAAATACGTTACCACAAAATCATCATCATGACTGACGCTGATGTTGACGGCAGCCATATTTTGACTTTGATTCTCACATTCTTCTACAGACAAATGCCGGAGATCATTGAAAACGGTTATCTATATATCGCTCAGCCGCCTTTGTACAGGGCAAAAAAAGGACGAACCAGTTTTTATGTCAAGGATGATAATGAACTGACAGAACGTCTTGTTCGATCTTCCAGTGACACATTAATTCTCAGCGCGGATAATGGAAAAACTCTCAACGGAGAAGAGCTTTTTCAGACGGCACTCAAGATCAGGCTTTACAAAACCCACTATGACCGATTGTGTTTTAACCAAAACCTGACCCAGCTGGTCGATCTTCTGCTTAAGCACGATATTGAAATAGAATCGGGCGGTGCGGAACACATCCTCAAATGTATAGATAGATTGAAGGAAAAATATGCTGATTATAAACTTAGTGTAGATCCTGAAAAACAGGGAAACAATGTCTTGATAGAGGTTAACGAACAGCAGATTGAGTTGTCACTGAATTTACTGGAAAACATGAGAGTCCATGATTATTCTAAACTGTTTCAGGAACGCCTAGAACTGATAGAAACTCTCGGAGAAGATATTCTGGTAATGACAGAAGAAAAAGAAGGAGAAAGTCACTCTTTTCAGACGTGGATAGAAGTACTTAATTTTATGATTAGTTTTGGTAAAAAAGGTATGTACATCCAACGTTATAAGGGTTTAGGAGAGATGAATCCGGAACAGTTATGGGAAACAACCCTTGATCCAGACGTCAGAACATTGAAAAAAGTAAATATTGAAGACCTGGTTGAGTCAGACGGAATTTTCACCATTTTGATGGGTGATCAGGTAGAACCACGACGTAACTTCATTGAAGAGAATGCTCTTCGAGTGAAGAACCTTGATGTCTAGAATCACAACTGTTATTACATGACCAATTCCCATTCCATAGTCGCTATAGTCGGTCGTCCTAATGTTGGCAAGTCAACCTTGTTTAATCGTCTCGTCGGACGGCGATCTGCCATTGTAGAGAAAATGCCTGGTGTAACACGTGACCGCAAGTATGGTATTTCCAAATATCATGGTTATGAATTTATCGCTATTGATACAGGCGGATTTGAAACGGTAGCGGAAAGCTCACTCAGAAAGCAAATGGTACAACAGGCACGTCTTGCGGTTGAAGAGGCAGATTGTGTTTTATTTGTCGTTAACGCGCAAGAAGGCTGGACTCCTGCTGATGCTGAAATATACCGGACTTTGGTGGAAGATGAGACAAGGTTGTTTGTTGTAGTGAACAAAGCCGATAATCCGCGTTTGGAAGAGGAAAGTTCGGATTTTTACCAGTTGGGAGTAGAAATAATCTATCCTGTTTCAGCAGAACACAACCGTGGAATAGATGGACTACTGGAAGAAGTTGACAAGATGGTTCCGCTTAGAATGGAGGAAAAGCCAGATCCAGCTGAAGAGGAAGAGGAAGAAGATCGTTCTAAGGAGCCTATCGCAGTTGCTGTTATCGGAAAACCGAATGCGGGAAAATCATCTATTGTCAACGCACTGCTCCGCAAGGAGAGGATGATTGTGGATTCTGTTTCAGGAACAACACGAGATCCTGTGGACAGTCTCTGTAATTTTGAAGGTCGAGAATTTTTACTGGTTGATACTGCGGGCATTCGTCGGCGTGGTAAAGTAAGTGAAAAGATCGAAACATTCAGCATAGTTTCTGCACTTAAATCCATAGAACGTGCGGACGTAACTCTCTTAATAATTGATGCGGAAGAAGGCATAACAGAACAGGTAATGAAAATTGCCGGTTATGCGAATGAGCGTAAGAAATCTCTGCTCATTATCATGAATAAGTGGGATTTAGTCAAAAAAGACGGTAAAACCCTGAAGCAGGTAGAAGAGGAAGTATACGATCGTTTGGGCTTTATCAGCTTTGCACCGATTCTTTTTGTGAGTGCTAAGACCGGACAAAGGGTTCCGCTGATTTTTGAAAAAATTCTCAGCGTTCATGGACAGTATGTCCGGAGAATCCAAACGTCGGATTTAAACACCATCCTCCAGCTTATAGTAAATCAGCATCCTCCGCCCTCAAAATCAGGTCGTCCGACCAAAGTTTATTACGGTAATCAGGTAAGTGTAGCACCGCCGACTTTTGTTTTTATGACTAACAATCCGGACAAAACAAATTTTGCTTACGAGCGTTATATTGCCAATCAGTTCCGCTATCATTTTGGCTTTGAAGGAACACCGCTGAATTTCATCTGGCGTAAGAAAAAATCTGCACGTAGTAGAAGTGCTGGTAAAAAATCCTGGAAAATTTAAAGAATTAATTTTACCAGCATCAAGTTAGATGAAAAAATATTCGTACTAAATCAGCAGTAGTGTACTTCTGTGAAACGGCTACGCAGCTTAGTGACTTCATCTTTCACATTTTTACCTTCAAGCCCTGCTTTCATCAAGGAAGCAAGCTCTCCCATTTCAGCTTCTTTCATACCGTAACGTGTCATTTCCTGCACGCCAATCCGTAAGCCAGAAGGATTCCGCGCATCGTTGTCACCCGGAAGCATATTGTAATTGGTGATGATGTTATTCTTTTCCGCCAGTGAACGGGCAATGTCCTTGGCAACTCCAAAATTTGTAACGTTGAGTGCCAACTGGTGACTTGCTGTGAAGCCAAATTCACGGGCTTCCACTTTGACTCCTTCGTCGGTAAGGGCTTGTCCAAAAGCTTTAGCATTGGCGATAGTCTGTACGGCATATTTTTTTCCGTGTTCAGCCATTTCACGAATCGTAATCAACAATCCCGGTAGAGTGTGTAAATGGTGACTGCTGGATGAGCCAGGCATTACGCCACGGTCTACACTGTTCCACCACTTTATTTCCTGTTCGCTGGACATGTTACCTAAAATTACTCCACGTTGAGGTCCTGGAAAAGTTTTGTGAGTGCTGCCGTTGATGAAGTGCGCGCCTTCTTCAAAAGGATTTTGGAACTGTCCGCCAAAGATCAGCCCGAGTACATGTGCGCCGTCATAAAGTACAGGAATATTTTTTGCCCTGCAGACTTCAGCAATTTCCCTTACGGGTTCCGGAAAGAGGAAAAGGCTTTTTCCAAGAATAACCATGTTCGGAGATTTTTGTTCTACCAGATCAACGCACTTGGGTACGTCAAGATGATAACCGTCTTCAGTGGTTGGCCAGTAGTGAAGATCAATCGAATTATCACGTCCGGGAGTCAGAACTTTTCCGCGAACCTGAATCCTGCGTCCAACAACGCCGATTGGGCTGTGGCTGATGTGCCCTCCAGCTTCGATTGAGTTTGCGATTACAGTATCATTACCTCTTAAAACAGCCAGAGCAACCGCGGTATTTGCTGCATTACCGCTGACTGGACGCACATCAGCCTGAAGGCATTTTGCGAGCTTGATAATTTCACTGGTCGCCATACTTTCAATTTGATCAATATAACGCGTGCCTTCGTAATAGCGATTGTCCCCTTGTGAAGTATTTGGGTGACCTTCTGCGTAACGTCCCATGAAGTCATTGACTTCGATTTGTTTGACTGCATCGGACTGCACATTTTCGCTGGCAATCAGGTTGATGGCTTCTTTGCCGCGCCACTGGTTCTGGCTGCTGACAATTTCCAGCACATCGGATATATTTACACTCATAATTTCCTCTTTTTAATATGTTTTGTTTGAGCCTGAAATAGTTCCTGACGAAACGAACTAAAACCCAGTTTTTTTAATTTAGCCTGTTTTCAGGCTGTTTAATATTCAGGAAAATATTCTAGTTTAGCACCTATTTCTATAATAGCTTCTTTTTCAGGAAGTTTCTTTTTCCGAAAATGTTCTCCTTTTACTACTGTCTGCGGTCGGATGCTTCTGATTAAAGAACTTGCATCCTGCTCATTAAAAATAACTACTCTGTCTACTGCTTCAATAGCAGAAAGCAACAGGGCTCTTTCACGTTCATTCAGTAAAGGAGGTTGCCCTTTCTGCATGGTGATGCTCTGGTCACTGTTGATGGCTACTACATTAAAGCCTTTCAGTGTCTTTAGTTGGTGTAGAAACTTCAAGTGTCCTGCTGAAATTTCGTCAAAAAAACCATTCGTGAAAACAACCGGCTGTCCCTGCGGAAGTGAGAGACAAAGTTGTTCCGGAGTCATTATTTTAGCTGAAGTTTCTCCAATATCAAAGCGTTGTAGCAGTTCATTTTTGGAAAATGAAACTACACCTACATGTTGAATTTCCATACTTGCGGCGAGTTGTGCCCAATACGCAGCCTGTCCAATTTCAGCCTTTCCCGCAAGCATAAAAGTCAGCATACTGCTGACGGCATCTCCCGCTCCTACAACATCGAAAACTTCCTGTGTTTCTGCTGCGAGAAAATGATAATCCTGCGGACCGCCAAAAAGCAGTAAGCCGTCCTGATCAAGGCTGATGACCAGATATTTCAGTTTCACTTCAGACTGCAGAATTTCTGCTGCCTTGAGGACATCTTTTTGATCTTTGAGTTTAAAACCAACAGCCGCTTCTGCTTCTTTACGGTTAGGTTTTATGAGGGTAAAATTCTGATAGATTTTGTAATTTGTAGTACTTCGAGGGTCGCCCACTACTGGAATTTTGTTTTTTTTCCCGCAAGTCGCAATAGCTTTCAGAGTTGCAGAGTTGAGAAAACCTTTTCCATAATCTGATACTATTACCGCATCACAGTTTGGAATTGTTTTTTCCAGGTAATCAATCAGCTGTTTTTGAGGAAAAGGAGTTTCCGGATCGGGATCAATATCCATCCGAAGTAAATGGGTTTGTCCCGCGATCATACGATGCTTGAGGCAGCTTTTATAATTATCAGCAACGATCACTCCAGAATAATCAACAACGTTTTCTGCGAGCAGTTTGCGGATAGTATTTCCAGTTTCGTCTTTTCCGGTGACACCGCAGACGAGTACTTCCGCGCCCAGGGCGGACAAATTCATCACTACATTGCCTGCTCCACCCAAGCGTTGATCTTCACGGAGCACACGCATTATCGGAATCGGTGCTTCCGGAGAAATACGATCTACTTCACCCCATGAGTAATGGTCCAGCATCAGGTCACCTACCACGAGTATGCGCGGCGAAACTATTTTCTCAAGTGCCCGGCGGAGATCTGGATCGTTCATTATTTTTAACGGCGACTTAAGTATTTATCTAAGGTTTGTTTAAAAGTACTGTAGGGCTGAGCTCCAGAAAGCACCTCACCTTGAATTTCTCCGGATTTGGAATCGAAGAGGCCTACAAAAAATCCGGGAGTTCCGGTAATACCCAACTCCGCACCATCTTTCATATCCTGATTTACTAATCCGCGATATCTTTCACTATCTAGGCATTGATCAAATTTAGCAGGCGATTTTATTTTAATGTCACGTGCATATTCTTTTAGATCGTCCAAAGTCTGTGCTCTTGGGTTTTCGTAAAGCAGCTTGTGTAATTCTTCAAACTTGTTCTGTTCACGCGCACATTCAGAGGCAATTGCCGATTCGTCTGCTTCCTGATGAAACGCGAGCGGGAAATGTCGATAACCAAATGCAACACGGTCCTGATACTTATCCATCAGCTTGCTAATCGTTTCCTGAACCCTTCCGCAAAACGGACATTGAAAATCGGAATATTCGAGCATAATGACAGAAGCTTTTTTGTTACCCATCATGTATGCAGTTTTTATATTACCTGTGAGCAGAAAATCTGAAGGTGCTTCCAAATGAGAAACGATCCAGCCTTTCTGAAGTGCCAATGAGTACTGGTTCAACAGATGCTGACTCCGAACCTGCTGTTCCAAAAACTGTTCTATCTGGGGCCTGAGTTGCTCCAGTGTTCCACGTTCCTTCAGGTTATTTTGCTCATAAACAGCAATGATTTCTTTGAGAGTTATTTCTTTTTGAGCAGTGAGTTTGATCTCCGGATGTTTTGCCGCTAATTTTTCGACGGCAAATTCGATCAACTGGATATTCAATTGTTGATAAAGCTTTAGACTGAGGTCATTTGCTTTTTTGTTGCGAACATCTTCAAAGGTCACTGGATTACCGTCTACTAGTCCGATAACAGGATTAGGATGATAAACTGTGCCGGAAGTCTGCGCAAATGCCTGAGCAATAAAAACAGAATTGAGAAATAGTAAAAAAGTAATCCTAAACCAAGAACGTGATAAAAATATTTTCATTTTGTTTTGAATTTAATTAAGAAAGTTAGGGGAGGAATCATCTGTTACTTCATGCGGATTTGACATTTCCATCAGGCAAATCAAGTCATCCAATCGTGTGTCCAAATCAGGTGACTCAAGCAGTGTTTGTTTTTCAATACCGGAAAAATCAAGGTTCATGCTGAGTAGATTGACAAGGTAATGTGCAGGAATATCTTCAATTTTTTCCCACTCAATTTTCAACTTATTTCTTTCAGAATATTCCTTGAAATTTTGATACAAAAGATCTGCGTCTTTTGAGAGGTTGGAATCTTCCATGTCATGCGGAAAAGATGTATAAGCAACTTTTGCCATTCTGTATGGAGTATCTGTTTCAAGTTCTTCAAGAATCTGGAAACGCGATTCTCCATGAAGTTGAATCAGGTAATTTCCTTTAGGCAGTTGCTGCGACTGTTCAATTGATCCGGCACAGCCTATTTTGCACAGCTTTTTAGATTCTTGTGACGCAGGTTGGATAATTCCAATCAGCAGGTCATCATTTTCCATGACGTGTTCTACCATCTGACGATAGCGTGATTCAAAAATATGTAATGGTAGAACTGAGCCCGGTAACAATATTGTACCGTGCAGAGGAAGCAAAGCAATGGTATCTGTCAGTTTTGTTGCTGACATCAGGCCTCCACTGGAAAACGCTTCCGCAGACTGGCTGCCAGTTTTTCTTCCACTTCCGGAGCAGTTTGGGGCTGGTACGGCATTGTTTTTTCCCAGAGTGAACTTTTTTCCATACAAAGATAAGTTGGTATTTGAGGTGCCAATTTTTCAATTCTCTGCTGAACATTGCGGAAGAGGCGCTGGCGTATTTTTTTTAAATAGCGCATTTTCCCATCTTCTCCAGGAACAAACTCACCTAAAAATATACTGCTGTTTGGAAAGCGTTCATCTACAACTGATTTCAGTGAAGAGATGTAACGTAAAGTCCCCAAACTGATCCAGGCAATTCTGTCCGCAGGAACAGCGTCAAGTATTTGATCAACCAAATCCTGATAACCTTTTTCCCAATCCGGATAGTGGATCATGGGATCAAAATGAAAAGCGACTTTGTATCCTGCAGCTGATGCCTTTCTTGCTGCTTCAAGTCGTTCATGCAGCCGCGCTGTTTTGTGTTCTTCCTGCTCAACAATTGCTTCCGGATTTACCGACCATGAAATCACGGTTTTTCCGCCGTGCGGAAGATCAAGCAGATGTTCTACGTGTTTCGATTTTGTTTTAAGTTCGAGCAAAGCATTAGGCAGTTTAGCAAAGAAACGGATTACATGAGCCTTGATGCCCAGGATATGATCGAGTGCCAGACTGTCAGAATGCTCACCTGTTCCAACACGAAACAAAGTATCCGGCTGAGCGGCCGTACGCTGCCGGACCTGTTCCAGAATTTCTTCCAGATTTGCATGAACCGTAATAACAGGTTTGTTCAGAAATGCTTGTAGAATACAGTAAGTACACTCAAATGGACAGTTTTCTATTAAATCCAAAGTAAAATAATTACAGCAAACAAGCTCATTCGAAAATCCTGGACAAGCCTTAATTGATGTTCCTTTAAAATACTTGAGATGTAAGGTTTTCTTCCCCTTTGTGAGAGGATTCCGCAGGGGGTCAACTCCGGATTCGTCCTGATGCCAGGCGAAATTTTCCACAACCTGTCTCGGCACATCAGGAAAGCGTTCGCAGATTTGCAAAGTCAGAGGCTCTGCGGCAACAGCTTTGTCTATAAGAATTCGCTCAGGTCGGTACTGGAACATGATAAAAGTTTTTATAAATTTATGGATTAAAGAAAATATCGACAGATTTTAACTTGGCTATAGTCTGCAAGCCCTAATAGCATTGAAGATGCTTTATTATAGATTAAAGACAAGCGCATTGAAAGCCTGATTATGATTTGCTGATGCAGCATTTCTTCCAATTGCCAAATAGTTGAGAAAATCTTCAACCTTTGTTTCCTGTTCCACATAAAGAGCCTTATTTGTCTGCAGTTGATGAAATTGTATAAACTGCCGAACCCAATTACAGTAGGTGCGTTCTGTACTGATGAATGATTTTTATGACTCGTCAAATGACTGATATCACTGCGTAATGTGTTATTAGGCTTATTTGTTGACATACATGTTATGGTGCTATAAACTTGCGATTGAGCAAAATTAAGCTGCAATTACATATTATCAGCTATTCAAACTCTACAGAAGGAAATAAAAATCATTTAGATTTGTTAAGCAATACGAAATTATATAATGAATACTAATCAGGGCAAAATCACTCAGGCCATCAAGCACAAAAGCAGAAAAAAAGATTAGACTTTGTAGGCCGTCGTCCAAAAAACGTTTGTAACAGACATGTGGCTAGTGATGTTGTTTTTGAAGAGTTGCCTCTGTTTAAAATTCCGTGACGGTTTTGAAGGTCGTTCCTCTGCCAATGAAGTCGAAAAAAACCTTCTCTATCCATTAAGAAAGGAGAAATTCTTGAAA
>JAPKDT010000032.1 GCA_028822475.1 SAR324 cluster bacterium | reverse complement strand
GACTGTTCTCTTATCCCGAATACATTCGTCCTAGGAGAGGATTTCCATTGTCTTTCTTATCGACATTGTCTTCAGGAACTTTAATGTTTTTTGTGGATTATATTTTTGAGGCAGGAAACTTTAGTTTCCAGGCTTGGATAGAAATCCAAAGCGGAGGAAGAAGAATTGTTTCTGTAGAATCAGAAACTGTAGTTAAAACCGAACAAGGGATATATCCGTTCGCTTTTGAGAGGATAGTTCAACGCATTTTCACCCTGCTTGCGCTCAACATAATTTGCACCGTGAAGTCTCCGGTGCTCAAGTATGGTGTCCCACCATGAATGAATAGCGATGGGTTGTGTCAGATCAAAATCACCATCTGCAGGATGGTAGACCCATCCTAAATACATTCCGGCCACAAATGCAATACCAGGAGATGCGCTGAACCCTGCTCCATTATGTGCTGCACCAAAGATTGCACTGGCAGTTACGATACTTCCCCAGCGTGCGAGACCTTTACTGAGACCGCTTGAATATAATTTAAATAAAGATTGCTGTATCAAACCTCGAAAGAGCATTTCCTCACCCACACCAACCAACTGATACTGCAGAAATGAGATGTTAATCATTTCTGTTTTACTTAAATCTTGATCCACATGGTAAGTCAACTTGTCAGTATCAAGAGAAACTGTAGAAGCCCAGATTGTCGGCCCCAAAAAAGTCAATTCGTCTCCAAATTCCCAAACCTGAAAAGGAGCTAGCATCATTCCAAAAGTCTCAGTATTTTTTTCACAACCTGTTTCGTAAAGATCATAAAAAGTTGCAAAAGTAAGGTTACCGTACATACTTAAATATGCATTTGCAAAATACGTTTCTCTTGAGTAAAAATAGTCATGTTGATTTTTGTCATCAGACAATTCTGTCTTTTTATATATTTTATTATAGTAATTTTCGTAATCGTCACTGCTTGAATATGACATATACTTGTTAATTGCCATCCAGCGTGAGCCGCCTAAAACAAGCATTTTATCGTAATGACCAAGAACTCCATATCCCAGTCCAGGGATTAGATATTCCGCTATCGTAGCACCTAAACATCCTATACTTGAAACTCCCCAGGCTGAAAATGGTATTAAAAAACCAACAAGTAAAGGAAACAAACGAAGTATTATTTTTTTGACTAAATTCACACACACCTTTGTTTAAAATATCTAAATTTTGACTAACTCTGAAGATAAGCGGGAAACAAATATATATATTTTCTGCTGAATCTACGATAGCCAGAACCAAACAAAACTCCAAGCATTTATAATAATAATTTAATAGCTTGACATAAGTTCACTCTAACTGTAGCTTCTCGGTTTTAAAGTGTTTTTCCTCAAAGGGTAAACACAAAACATGACAGCAATGATCATTGAAGAGTTTGCTGCCTTAGTATTTTTTTAAAACTATTCATAAAGGTACACATGAATCGTAGAAAATTTATTAAAGGTGCCGCAGTAGCAGGGGGAGCAACAGCAGTTGCTGCTTCAACTTTCCCAGCTCCGGCAATTGCTAAAGATCGTATTGAAATTGCAATGGTTACCACTTGGCCTCGCGATTTTCCTGGACTGGGAACAGGAGCCCAGCGTTTTGCAAAAAGACTGACGGATATGACCGACGGGCGGATGCAAGTTAAGTACTATGCTGCAGGTGAAAGGGTAAAACCTTTTGACTCTTTTGGTGAAGTAGCATCCGGGAATGCTCAGATGTATCATGCAGCAGATTACTATTGGAAAGGTAAACATCCTGGATGGAACTATTTCACCGCTGTTCCATTTGGATTTGTCTGCAGTGAAATCAATGCCTGGATCAACTTTGGTGGAGGGCAGGAACTTTGGGATGAACTTGCTGGAAGTTTTGGACTGAAATGTCTGCCGTGTGGAAACACTGGTGTACAAATGGGTGGCTGGTTCCGCAAAGAGATCAACTCTGCTCAAGACCTGAAGGGTCTTAAAATGAGGATCCCAGGTTTGGGTGGTGACGTGATGGCCAAGCTAGGCGCTTCACCGGTTTCACTTCCTGGAGGTCAAATTTATGAAAACCTGATGTCAGGTGCTATTGATGCAACTGAGTGGGTCGGCCCATGGAATGATGCTTATTTGAAATTTTACGAAGCCGCCAAGTTCTATTATTATCCAGGTATGCACGAACCTGCATCCATGCTGTCACTCGGCATGAACAAATCATGGTGGGAAAGTCTTTCAAGTTCTGACCAACTTACCATTAAGGCAGCATCACACACGGAAAATGATGTCATGATGTCTGAATACAATGCGAAGAACGGTTCTTCTTTAGATAAACTGATTCGTGAGCAGGGTGTGCAGTTGAAACGTTTCAACGACGATGTTTATGACAGTTTTGGTGAAGCAGCAGAAGAGGTGTTTGATGAGTTAAGGCAGCACAGCAGTCTGTCTAACCGTATCCATGAAAGCTTTGCCACTACACGAAAAGATGTTGGCCACTGGATGAATATTTCCGATCAGGAATACCTCACACAGCGTAACCGTGTACTCGGTGTTACGTGATTATCACTTGACCTAAGATTAAAGACGGTGTCTTAAACTTAACACCGTCTTTAATCACTTACAACTTCAGATTTAGTTTTCTATCAATTCCTCAATATTTCAAAAGAATGAGGTTTATTTAAGAGACTTTATGGTCAAGTTCTACCGTTTTATTTCAGTCTTTCAGCACATACCTAAACATTGACAGACAAAAGCCAAAACAGTCTTGTAACTCCTGGTCTGCTTAGAGTCTTTGCATGGTCCATGGTAAGCTTGACACTGCTTTTTTTATTCAATAACTATCTAATTTTCTGGAGAGGCTGGCCGGGTCTCTGGAATTTTTTTGCACATCATGAGATGTTTGGTATATCACCTCTCAGGAAGCCTCTTGACAGTAACGCTTTGACTTTAGGATGGATTCAAAGCATTGCTCTTGTTTCAATGTTAAGCACTATTTGTCTTTTTGTTATTAAAACGCCAAAACGAACACTCCTTGAAGACTCAGATATCTTAAGAAGATTTGCTGCCTACCTGACAAGAGCTTGTTTCTGGGCTGTCTTGCTTGTGGGTTTTGTTGACGTTACAATTTCTTTTCTACGTGTAGAAGGTTTTTTGAAAACCATACTAGGGAACTCAATGGCCATTGAGCTGGGAAGAGCTGTATTTCGAGGGACTTATGTGCACTATCCACTCATTATTATAAGTTTCGTGATTGCTTTTTTTGTCAGAGGTCTTGGCTTCACATGGCTCGCACTTTTGGTAGTGATAGCAGAGTTTCAGATTGTTATTTCACGTTTCGTATATTCCTATGAGCAGGCTTTCATGGGCGACTTGGTAAGAATGTGGTATGCAGCACTTTTCCTTTTTTCAAGTTCATACGCATTAATAAACGAAGGGCATGTGCGAGTGGATGTATTTTATTCAAGATTCAAAACAAAAACAAAAGCACTTTCAAATGCCATCGGCTGTGTACTTTTGGGGCTTCCTCTTTGCTGGGTGATTCTTTCAACAGGAATGTGGGTTCGAGCCAGCAGCCTAAATGGACCTTTACTAGTGTTCGAGATCTACCAACAGGGTTTTGGAATGTATGTGAAATATCTTATGGTAGGTTTTCTAGTCGTTTTTGCTGTATCGATGCTCGTTCAGTTTATGGGATATTTCCTGCGTAATTCAGCAGAATTGATAGGGAAAAATGTTCCTCCAGACCAACAGTCTTAATTAAACACCTGATTTAACAACCTTAAAGAATCTTCATGGAAGTCTTTTTTCTTCTTATTCTCGTGCTCCTGATGGTAATCGCACTTACCTCAGGTTTTCCGGTTGCCTTTTCTTTACCAGGAGCTGCAATTCTAAGTATTGGATTAGCCGCGCTGTGCGGTTTTATCTTTGAAGGTAACCCTTCAGCTTACTTTGCCCATGATGGACCTATCGAGTGGCTTACAGCAGGAGTAACTAATTTCCGCAGTCTTTACTGGGATGTTGAACGAGACACACTGATCGCCATACCACTTTTCGTTTTTATGGGAATTATGCTTCAGCGTTCTAAAATTGCTGAAGACCTGCTCGTTTCAATGGCCCAGTTATTTGGTCCTATTCCTGGTGGTCTTGGTATTTCTGTTGTTTTTGTAGGAGCCTTGCTTGCAGCAACAACTGGTATCGTTGGAGCTACAGTGATTGCCATGGGGCTCATCTCCCTGCCATCCATGCTCGAACACAATTATTCCAAAACACTTGCGACAGGGACCATCTGTGCTTCAGGAACACTGGGTCAGATAATTCCTCCGTCTATAGTATTGATCATTCTGGCAGATCAACTTTCCAATGCAGCGGAAATTGCCAACACAACCCGAATTGCTGAGTATAAACTGGCCACTGGTGAAACCATGATGCCATCCGAATTCGATGTGGTTTCTGCCAGTGCTGGAGACATGTTTGTCGGTGCCTTCCTGCCGGGACTTGTGCTGGTCGGACTATATATGTCTTACATTCTAATCTCTGCCCTGCTTAAACCAGAATCAGCCCCGCCAGTTCCTTATGAAGGTAAAATTGACGGCAGGTTCTTGTTGAAAGTACTGATGGCGCTTGTTCCACCACTCACTTTGATCTTCACTGTTCTGGGCTCTATCATCATGGGCATTGCCACTGTAAACCAGGCAGGAGCAATTGGAGCAATTGGTGCCATGATTATGGGAGGTTATCGGCTGACAGAAGGACAAAAAAATTCCTTCTATCCTGCAATACTGGCTGTTATTTCAACCACTGCGATCATATTCATCCTCAGTCTATACCAGTTGAATATCAAAAATATCCGTAATTCCGAAGAAGCCATTGCAATGGTTTTTGTAACTATCGCAGTTATTGGATTATTAATTTCCGTATTCTGGAGTGTGTGGAGAACTTTCCGCATAGAAAACACTCTCAAAGGTGTAATGCTTGAAACCTCTAAAACCACTTCTATGGTTTTCATAATCCTTATTGGAGCAGCCATGCTGACTTCTGCCTTCAGAGGATTTGGCGGTGAAGAACTCGTTAAGGAATTCCTGACCAGTATTCCGGGTGGATTCTGGGCACAATTCATGGTGGTAATGGCCGTTATTTTCTTTCTTGGATTCTTCCTCGATTTTATTGAAATATCAGTAGTTGTAGTACCACTTGTAGCACCAATTTTACTTGCTGATCCTTCTGCAAACATTACTGCTGTCTGGCTGGGAGTAATGATCGGCATGAACCTGCAGACATCATTTCTAACACCACCCTTCGGGTTTGCGTTATTCTACTTAAGAGGAGTGTCACCTCCTGAGATAAAAACAATCCAAATTTATCGCGGAGTGGTGGCCTTCATAATTTTGCAGTTGATCGGTTTGGCCATTGCAGGTTACTTCCCACCTCTGGTAAATTATTTGCCAAATCGGACTTATCTAACTTCAGATAATTCTCCTCCTCCAATCAATCCAAAACTTCAGCAGTGTATAGAGGAGATAACATTCCCGTTTTATGCTGAACATGAAAAAGAAATCCTTAGAGGTGTTGATCTTATTAGCCAGGTTAATGTTGACTATCTTCCGGACAAGTACAAAAACTCTTTTCTTTCTTCACAACAACTGGTGTTGGCCACTTTTAGTCTCGTAGAAGACATTCATCAAAAAGACAATCAATTAGAACAGTTCATCTCAGGTTATAAACCTCTGCATCTTAAAGTGAGAAAAATACAGTTTGAAATTAGAAAAATTGAAAATGACATAATAGAACTCAAGCAAAGAAAAACGAGACTGGAACGCAATGGACAGGATAATGATCCTCTAATTTTTAAACAAATCATTGAAAGTATTGATACATTTGTGCAGATGAAATCAGAACTGCTAAATTCCATCCCAGCGCAATGGAAGACAGAAAGAGGTAAATTTGACATCCTCCAAAAAGCGGCACGTGTATCACGACATAAATATCGGAGAAACTCTGACAGTGCTTATGAACCATTGATTCAGCTCAGTGCTGTCATGAATAGTACACAAGAGTTGCTTGAGATGGAAAAGCTTCTCAATTCCATTAAATCAATTATCGAGAAGGAACAACCTAAGACTGCCATTAAACGTATCAAGGAAATTGAGTCTGAACTTGGAAATATTAAAGGAGCGAGTTCCATAATATCAAAAATATCCAAAGCCCGCCGAGCATTGAAAGGTAAGAAATCAAACTCCGAAAAAGCTCTGCAACAGTGGCAGCTTGGTATGTCTATCTATTATCTGGAAATTGAATGGCGTCAACGCGCTGTCAAGGAACTTTCTCAACCACTTGCTAATTATGATATGCTGCTCAAAGATTCAATCGGATTAAGACTGCAGAAAAAACTAAGCGTTGAGCATGGTAAATCTGTGGCTGCCTGTAAATCCACCCATGAAGATCTTTCTTTGTTCTTTTAAATTCTACTATGTTGACCGCTATTTAGGTATTGTCCATGTCCAGTAAAACTGAAAACCTCCAGAACATCACCATGTCCAGTGGTGGAGTATATTCTCTTACCACCAGAGGAGCAGAGGATGTAATCAATACTGCTACACCAATGGTTCTGGAAGCACTTGATTCGATGAAAATACCCAAGAATCAGGCTAGTTTCACTTTCTCAGACATGGGAACTGCAGATGGGGGTACGTCGTTAAAAATGGTTGAAAAATTTATCCATACCATTCAGAAAACCGCTCCTGGAATAAGCATTAACATCGTCTATGCGGATCAACCAAAAAACGATTTTAATGGACTGGTGAACACTGTGCTGGGTTTAGGTCATTTCACAAGTTACCTGGATCGTACTAAAAACGTTTATCCCCTTTTTTCCGCGAATTCATTCTACAAGCAGATTCTTCCTGACAACACTTTGGATTTTGGTTTTTCAGCAACTGCAATGCACTGGCTGAGCAGCAAACCTTGTGATCTGAGCGAGCACGTCCACATGGTTGGCGCAGAGGGTAAGCAGTATCTTAGTTTTTCTGCACAAGGTAAAAAAGACTGGGAATCAATTTTACTGAACCGTGCCCGTGAATTGAAGTCCGGAGGTCAATTGGTATTGCTCAATTTTTGCCGTGATGAAAATGGTAAATATTTGGGTAACACAACTGGAGTGAATATGTTCAACAACTTTGCTCAGATATGGCAAGATTTTCTGGGTCAAGGACTGATACGAGAGGATGAATATCAAAAAATGACACTACCTCAATATTATAACACTGTTGAAGAATTTAGTGCTCCTTTGAATGATATCAGTAATCCTGTCTATCAAGCAGGTTTGAGACTCAAACAGATAGAGACACATATCACTCCATGCCCTTTCGCAGAGGCCTTTAAGGAGCACCAGGATGCTAAGCGATTTGCGCAAGAATACATACCTACAATCAGGAGTTGGAATGAAAGTATATTTTTCGGTGCTCTGGATCCTCAACGAACACTGGAAGAAAGACAACAAATAATTCATGATTACTATCAAACCTACCAGGATCAGGTTCAGGAAGCACCAGAACTGCACCGCATGGATTACGTTCACGCTTTTACAGTTATAGAAAAGGTTTAGAGCTTTAATGTAAAGACAACTTTTAATTCAAACTCTATTTTTTATTCCAAAGAGAATTAAGTATTTAAATTTTCAGTAAATACTTAATTCATCCAGAAAATATTTGCAAGAGATTGTCTAAATAGTCTTTATTAGAGGATGATGACGGACAAAGTAAAATCTATCCGGAATTAATTCAGGAGAGCTGACACCTTATTCAGGCTTTCTTTTGCGTCTCCAAATAACATCCAGGTATTCTCCCTGAAATAAAGTGGATTACCAACTCCTGAATATCCGGTGGCCATGCTGCGTTTAAGCACTATCACTGTTTTGGCGTCCCAGACTTCCAATACAGGCATACCGAAAATTGGACTTGATGCATCACTCAGCGCTCCGGGATTGACGATATCATTGGCGCCTATGACCAGAACCACATCAGTCGCTTTAAACTCTGAATTGATTTCGTCCATTTCAAAAACTATATCATAAGGCAAGTTTGCTTCGGCAAGCAGGACGTTCATGTGTCCAGGTAATCTTCCCGCAACAGGATGGATAGCGAATTTTACACTCACATTTCTGTTGCGCAGATTTTTAGTAATTTCATGTACAATGTGCTGTGCCTGAGCTACCGCCATTCCATAGCCTGGAACAATGATAACCTGCTTGGCACTACGCAGGAAATCCGCGGTTTCTTCAGCAGAAGTAGCTTGTGCTTCTTTGCCTTCATCCTCTTTAGAGGCCACAGCAACTGTACCTTCCGCTACACCGAAGCCTCCTGCAATCACACTGATAAAAGATCGATTCATCCCCCTGCACATAATATAACTCAGAATAGCACCACTGCTTCCTACTAATGCTCCGGTAATTATCAGCAGATCATTAGAGAGCATGAAGCCTGCAGAGGCAGCAGCCCATCCTGAGTAGCTGTTAAGCATCGAAACTACAACAGGCATGTCCGCACCACCAATCCCCATAATCATGCTAATACCAAGCAATCCTGCTATGGCGATTATAATCATGAGGTACATGAGTTGCTCTTCAGGTGCTCCGTTAACAAACCATGCTCCAAACAATACACCGATCAATAGCAGTGCTAAATCTAAGTGGTGCCGAAAAGGTAAAGTCAGCGGCTTTCCGCCAATACTTCCGCGTAATTTCAAGAAGGCAATTACTGAACCTGTAAAAGTATACGCGCCAATAAATACTCCAAGCACGATTTCAATTTCGTGAATAAGCAGTTCAGTACCGGATAAAAAACCTGATTCCAGATGGCTTACTATACCGACCAACACCGCTGCAGCACCGACAAAACTGTGAAGAATAGCTACAAGTTCAGGCATAGCGGTCATTGCCACACGCCGTGCGGCAAACATGCCTATTCCACCTCCAACAAGCATCACGAGCATTAACGTTCCTAAACTGCCAACACTCCCCCCCAGAATTGTCGCTAAAACGGCAATGATCATTCCTGCAACACCGTAAAGGTTTCCCCGCATCGCAGTTTCTTGATTGGAAAGTCCTCTCAAACTTAAGATAAATAGTACACCTGACACTATGTAAGCAACAGTAATCAAACCTTCTGGCATTTTATGATTTAATGTTTAGAGGTTGAGCAAAGGCGGTCAGCACTTTGCGGAAAAACAACTTTATGCATTTATTTCCGGAACATTTCCAGCATACGGTGAGTTACCATAAAACCGCCGACAATGTTAATAGTGGCGATTAAGACTGCAATAGCAGGCAGGATGATCTGCTCTGCAGATAGATGAATCATACCTCCGATCACAATGATTCCACTAATTGCATTGGTAACACTCATTAACGGTGTATGTAATGCGGGTGAAACATTCCAGACCACCATAAAGCCTACAAAGCAGGCCAGAACAAAGACTGTTATGTGAGAAAGAAATTCTGAAGAACCTCCAAATCCTATCAACCCTGCCAGTACTGCCGCCATTGTCCAGGCTAGAATTTTTAAGATTGTTCCGTTTTTAGTTTCTTTAACAGTCGGTTCGGCAGGTACTTCTTTGCTAACATTTTCCTGAGTAACAGGTTGCACCTGTTTTTCAACAACAGCTTTCGCTTTATCAGGATCCCAGATTACTTTGCCATCATGAACCACAGTAATTGCTCCCGTGATTTCATCTTCGAGATCAAGTTTAAGTTTTCCATCCTGACTCAGATGCTGAATCAGCTTGGCGGTATTGTTGCTGAAAAGCTGGCTTGCCTGGGTAGGCAGGCGGCTGGGAAGGTCCGTCAAGCCGATAATAGTAACTTTTTTATGAACACATGTTTCTCCGGGCTGAGTCAGTTCACAGTTACCACCTCCCTCTGCCGCCAAATCGACAATCACTGAGCCGGGAATCATGCTCTCTACCATTTCTTTAGTAATCAGAATTGGAGATTTTTTACCGGGAATTGCTGCGGTAGTAATGATAATATTTACTTCCTTGGCCTGCTCCGCAAACAATTTCATTTCTGCTTCAATGAATTCTTTGCTCATTGTTTTGCCATAACCACCGGTACCGCTACCATCTTCCTCATAATTCATTTCCAGATATTCAGCACCCATGCTTTGTATTTCTTCACGTACAGAAGAGCGTGTGTCGAAGGCCCGCACTATGGCACCTAAACTCTGTGCGGAACCAACTGCGGAAAGCCCTGCTACTCCCGCTCCAATAACTAATACTTTGGCTGGCGGGATTCTTCCTGCGGCAGTTATTTGTCCGTTAAATAGACGTCCAAAATGATGAGCTGCTTCTGTTATTGCCCGATAACCGGAAATGTTAGCCATGGAACTCAGAACATCCATCGACTGTGCACGTGAAATTCTGGGAATCTGATCCACAGCAATGGCGGTGCCTCCAGTTTTTGCGAGCATTTGCAATAAATCAGAGTTAAGTCCAGGATTTAACAGACAAATCAGACATGCATCTTTACGCAGCAAATCGGCCTCATGATCACCTGTTTCAGGATTTTCTTCGGGAGGGCGGATTTTTAGAATTACATCCGCACGTTCCCAGACTTGATGAGCGGTTTCAACTATTTCCGCACCGGAATCTTCATATTGATCATCTGTAAAATTTGCGATTACTCCTGCACCCTGCTCCAACAGAACAGAGTGAGCATTTTTCAGACACTGTTGTTTTACAACAGAAGGCGCCATCGCCACTCGACGTTCGCCGGGATGAATTTCTTTCAGAACTCCAATGATCATCATTACTCCTGTCAGTTGTGGTAAATATTAAGGTTTTAATATAACACATTATTTTTTTCATCAATATAAGTAATATTACGATTATGTTCAGAATGATTTTATGCTGTACAAAATAATGTTAATTCTAAAAACACAGTCGAATTTCATCAGCGTGATGGAGATATTTTTTCATAAATAGTAGACTACAGACTCAGTATTTTATTTATCAACAATTTAACATCCGTACTTTACATTATGTTTGAATCTTTAGTCTTTCACTATTGTGTATTTTTCCGTGATAACAGGATGGAATATGGCTGGATTGAAGGTATACAAAAGAACAAATTAATCATAGTTCCACTGCATGGTAAAAAACAATTTTTAGCAGGCAACCGCATTGCCCTCAGTTGGAAAGATGATAAATTGCCCTTAAACGCTGAATTGGCGCATGAGTCTCTTGTAGAGCAGACTAAGAAAGCAGAGCAGTTCCAACAAAGCTGTGAACTGGAGACCATCCATTCTTTACTGGATGAAATAAAGGAATATTCACTGGAGGAACTGGCTGTTGATTTTCTCGATGATGCAGAAGACACAATCTGCAAACTTGGTTTATTCCTCGCAATGCGTGCGGACTCTTTCTGGTTCAAGCATAACCGTAATTTAACTTATACCCCCAGAACTGAAGAAGAACTAGAACTGCTGAAAATACAATTGGCTCGGCAAAAAGAACTTAAAGAACGCGAACTTAATATTCAAACATGGATTAAAAATCTTGAATCTGGAGATTGGCACGCTGATTCTGAAATTTCAACTGAGCAGAAGCAATGGCTACATCAACTGCTAAATCTGTTGACAGAAGGTACTGATTCTCAGTATTGGAAAGAAATGTCTTCACTTTTGGACTGGGGTTCAGCATTAGGAATAGGCGAAGAAAACGCAATTAAACGCTGGCTTAAAAGAGCCGGCTCTCCTGTTTCAACGTCAAGGTTGACACTTCTTCGCGCAAGTGTTCGTGAATATTTTAGTAATGAAATTTATCAGGAAGTTGAACGTGTCCGAAAAATTCCGCTGGAAAAACAGGAGATGCTTTCTCCAGAAGTTCCAACCTTCACTATAGACGCGAAAAAGACCCGTGATTATGACGATGCGTTTTCAGTAATGGAATGGAGCAGTGGCGGTCTTGTGATTGCTGTACATATCACAGATTTAAGTGATTTCGTATATCCGCAAGACGCTCTCTTCAAAGAAGCAGAAGCCCGTATTTCTTCCGTTTATTCGCTGGAAGAGTCTATACCGATGATTCCTGATGAACTTTCAAGCGACACTTTTTCGTTAAAAGCAGGTGAGGACAGGAAAGTTCTCAGTTTTATGTTTCAGCTTTCAGCAAATGGAAACTGGAATTTACTTGAAGTTGTACCGCGAGTAATCCGGGTCCAGAAAAATTTGAGTTACGAAGAAGCTGACCATTTAATTGAAGAAAAGCGTGACTTCTGGGGATTACTCGACAAATTTTGCCAGAGATCGCTTGAACAGCGTTTGGAAAACGGTGCGCTTAATTTATCCAGAAAAGAATTCGATTTTGACATCAGTGATCCAAAAGATATCAAAATAACTGCTCTCGACCGAAACAGTGCTGCCAACCGTATTATTGAGGAACTGGCAATTTCGGTGAACTGTGAAACCGGTCGGATTTTTCAGGAAGCAGACTTTCCGGGCATATACCGTACCCAATCTTCGTATGAAATAATTAAAGAAGTAGCAGAAGGTACCAAGCTTTCAATGGAAAATATCCGGATTGAACCTGCAAGATTAAGCACTATTCCCGGAAAACACGCAGGTTTAGGCTGCGACGTTTATATGCAGGCAACTTCGCCTATCAGAAGATTTGTGGACCTCGTCACTCAGCAGAATTTAAAACTGTTAATCAATCAACAGGAACCTGTCTTCAGTGAAGAAGACATGATGCGCTGGTCTGAAGAAATAAGTCTGCGTCAAAGAAAATACAGCCGGGCGGAAAGGGAGATTATTAAGTTCTGGAAGCTAAAATATTTACAACAACACTTAGGGGATAATTTTGAAGCAAAAGTAAGGAAGAAACTTGCCAACAATAAAACCGAAATAGAACTACTGGAACTAGACTGCATGGTATCTGCGGCAGGATTAACTGAGATTGAAAGTGGTGAAAAACTACTACTTAGAATCGAT
>JAPKDT010000303.1 GCA_028822475.1 SAR324 cluster bacterium | reverse complement strand
AATATTTTGGGCTTCTCTCTTACAAATTCTCAGGCTTGATATAAGTCACAAATCTGAACAAACATAATGCCCCGGCGTACTGATATTAAGACTGTATTACTTATTGGGTCAGGTCCCATCGTAATTGGACAAGCCTGCGAATTTGATTACAGCGGCACTCAAGCCTGCAAAGCCCTCAAAGAAGAGGGCTACCGGGTTGTCTTGATCAACAGTAATCCTGCAACCATCATGACTGATCCAGGGCTGGTCGATGCAACTTATATTGAACCAATTACTCTCAAGACTCTGGAAGCAGTCATAAAGCAGGAGAAGCCTGATGCAATATTGCCCACCATGGGGGGGCAGACCGCACTCAATATGGCAATTGAACTTCATGAACATGGTGTCCTGAAAAGCTGTGGCGTAGAGCTGATCGGCGCTTCCATTGACGCAATTAACAAAGCAGAAAACAGAGGACTTTTCCGGAAAGCAATGAGTAAAATTGGAATTGGAATGCCATCCAGCATCATTGCACGTTCCATTGAGGAATCATTGGCTTTTTCTCAAACAAGTCCGTTTCCATTAATCATCAGACCCTCCTTTACTTTAGGAGGCTCTGGAGGTGGAATAGCCAGAAATGAGGAGGAATTAATTCGTATTGTCTCCCATGGTTTGACTGTTTCTCCATCTAAAGAGGTTTTAGTTGAGCAGTCAATAATAGGCTGGAAAGAATTTGAGCTGGAAGTTATGCGCGATCATAAAGATAACGTAGTCATTATTTGTTCTATTGAAAATCTCGATCCGATGGGAGTACATACCGGTGACAGTATTACCGTTGCTCCTGCGCAAACACTGTCTGACCGGGAATATCAAAATCTGCGGGATATGTCGATAAAAATTATGCGGGAAATCGGCGTCGATACAGGAGGTTCAAACGTACAGTTTGCGGTTAATCCGGAAGATGGTGAAGTCCTTGTGATCGAAATGAACCCCAGAGTTTCCCG
Organism: SAR324 cluster bacterium; assembly: GCA_028822475.1. GTDB lineage: Bacteria > SAR324 > SAR324 > SAR324 > NAC60-12 > Arctic96AD-7. The sequence continues at coordinate 1,497 of JAPKDT010000303.1, read as the reverse complement.
AAGTTCTGCTCTTGCTTCAAAAGCTACAGGTTTTCCCATTGCAAAAATTGCTACAAAATTGGCTGTCGGTTATACACTTGACGAAATTCCAAACGATATCACACAAAAAACACCTGCCTCCTTTGAACCGTCTATTGATTATGTTGTGACTAAAATTCCCAGGTTTGCCTTTGAAAAATTTCCCATGTCGAAAGACATTTTGGGTACCCAGATGCAGTCTGTAGGTGAAGTAATGGCCATTGGAGGTACTTTTCGTGAATCTTTTCAAAAAGCCCTTCGTTCACTGGAAACAGGAAATTCGGGTCTCAATACTCCGGATTATTCAGATGAAAAAATGACTCCGCAAGAGGTTTTGGAGGAACAACTCCAGCATGTCAGCAGCAAACGTATTTGGTATGTTGCTGATGCCATGAGACAAGGTTGGGCCAATGAAGCACTTTATACACAAACCGGAATTGATCCCTGGTTTTTGTGGCAAATCAGGAGTTTAGTTGAAGAAGAGGAAATTATTGTTAAAACAAAATTTTCTGAAATAACACCTGTATTGTTGAAGAATTGGAAACAACATGGTTTTTCAGATCAACGCATCGCAGAATTACTGAAAGTAACGGAAAGCCGAATTTATAAGTTACGTTATGAATGGAATGTACTCCCGGTGTTTAAACAGGTTGATACCTGTGCTGCAGAATTTGTCTCAGAAACACCTTATTATTATTCCACCTATGGCGAAGAAAATGAGTCGCTTCCAACTGAAACAGCAAAAGTTCTCATACTGGGTTCAGGACCCAATCGTATCGGCCAGGGCATTGAGTTTGATTATTGTTGTGTTCATGCCTCCTGGGCAGTCAGAGAACTTGGTTATGAATCAATAATGCTCAACTGCAACCCTGAAACGGTGAGCACCGATTACGACACTTCGGATCGTCTGTATTTTGAACCAATTACGTTTGAAGATGTAATGCACGTAATCGATTTGGAACGACCGATTGGGGTTATAGTACAGCTTGGTGGACAAACTCCACTTAAACTAGCAAAACAACTCAATAATGCTGGTGTGAGACTGCTTGGAACACCTTTCGAGAGTATTGACCGTGCTGAAGACAGGGAACAGTTTGCAGAAATGTTGAAAAAACTGAAATTGAAACAGCCAATTAATGGAATGGCGCGCTCACTAAAGGAAGCAGAAAATATTGCTGAAAAAATTGAATATCCGATTCTTGTACGTCCCTCTTATGTAATTGGCGGTCGGGCAATGATGGTTGCTGAAACAAAAACACAGCTTGCAGAATATTTTAAAGAAGCTGTTCAAGTGTCGCCGGATCATCCGGTTTTGATCGATCAGTTTCTTAAAGGTGCAGTCGAAGTTGATATGGACCTGTTGGGTGACGGAACTGACTTTGAAATGGGAGGGATCATGGAACATGTGGAACGCGCTGGGATTCATTCTGGAGACAGCGCTTGTATTCTGCCACCGCAAAACCTGACTTCGGATGTGTT
>JAPKDT010000302.1 GCA_028822475.1 SAR324 cluster bacterium | reverse complement strand
CCTTTTCATCATAAAACAGCAAAACACCTTAAATCAGGACAGTCCGCTTTACAGGAATCAGCTCGTGAGTGGCGGATTAAAGAGTCAAGAAAGCTGCTAAAACATCTTGGCGGCGGCCGTATTGCTACCGGACATCAGGCTGATGACCAGATAGAGACCTTATTACTGAAATGGCTGCGTGGAACGCATATTTCCAATTTGCAAGGAATGCAATGGAAAAATGAATCATTTATCCGCCCACTGCTCAACTGCAGAAAAATTGAACTGCAGGAGTATTTAAAAACTAATCAGCTGACGTGGATGGAAGATACTTCCAACATGAGCACAGCATACATGCGTAATCGAGTACGCATTGAACTGATACCACTTTTGGAGGAATTAACCCGGCAGGGTCTGCATTCACGGATTAATGATTTGAGTGAACAAAGCAGACTTCTGCGTGATTTCTTGGACTCAGATTATGAGAACTGGCGACAAAGCCAAAAAAACACGTCTGGTAACTCTCAGGATGTTCTGCCTGTAAAAGTTTTAGAGCAGGCCAACGATTTGCTTCAGCAGGAGATATTACATAATTTTATTACTGCACGTACGGGGCAGGCATTGAGTTATCGCAAACTCCAAAATATTTTTATCCAATTACACACAGGCAGTAATCATTGGGAAATGCATCTTTCGCAGGAATGGAAAATCCGTAAATCAGGAAAAGAACTTTGCCTGCAACAGAATCAGATACAGTAATATTTTCTGTTGGAAAAAATATTTATTTATTTATAATATTTAAAAAAATTTTTTTAAAATTTTGAATTAACAACGAGGGTTCAGAAATGCGAATCGGCATTGATATGGGTGGAACAAAAATTGAAGGAATCGCGCTTGCTGATTCAGGAGAAGAATTGCTGCGTATACGGATTAAGTCTCCACGGCATGACTACGAAGCTACTGTTGAGGCGATTACAGGAATCGTCCGCAGAATTGAAGCGGAAACAGATCAAAAGGGTACAGTCGGTATAGGTATCCCTGGTGCCATCTCACCGCAGACAGGACTTGTTAAAAACGCAAATTCCACTTGGATTATCGGCAGGCAGTTTGACGTTGATTTGGAAAACGCAATGGCGCGGAAAATAAGACTCGCGAATGACGCAAACTGCCTTGCTGTTTCAGAAGCAGTTGATGGAGCAGGTGCTGGTGCCAAAGTAGTATTTGCCATCATTATCGGAACTGGCTGCGGTGGCGGAATTGCCATCGATCAGAAAGTGCATGGAGGACTCCATTCAATTGCCGGTGAGTGGGGGCATATTTCTTTGGGTTGGATGAGACCGGAAGAATATCCTGGCGTAGATTGTTATTGCGGACAGAGAGGCTGCCTTGAAACATTTATTTCCGGAACAGGTTTTGAAAATGAATATGAGAAACAAACCGGAGTTCACAAAAGCGGCCTCGAAATTGCGGAACTGCTGGAGCAAAATGATGCAGACGCGGAAAAAGTTACGCAGATTTATGAAAATCGCTTAGCGAGGGCCATAGCAACAGCGGTAAACATCATGGATCCAGATGTGCTGGTACTTGGCGGAGGAATGTCAAATCTTGCCCGGATTTATAAAAACCTCCCAGCTTTAGTTCAAAAATGGACTTTCGGGGGTGAATTCACAACTCCCATTAGACCTGCAAAACATGGTGATTCTAGTGGAGTACGTGGGGCAGCCTGGCTTTGGTGATTAACTTGTGCGTGATTTTTCCACTAAAAACGTAAATCCGACCACTTCATAAGTCAGAGTTAGCGGCAGAAATATCCATCCTGCAAAAGGAATAAAGGTCAGAATTGCAGCCAGCCAGCCGATACGAATCGGTAACCAGCGCCAGCTCTTCCGAAGTTCAACTGCTTCTTGCGGATTTGTCAAACTCTCCAGATAAACTACAATGCTCTGCCGTCCCAACAGGTGAGCTTCCAGTAGAAAGACAAGAGGCAGCCCTAAAATCGGGATCAAACCGACAAAGAGCAACAACAACGGAAATAAGCAGGCTTTCAGGGCCTCTTTAAAAATATACTTCAACTCTCTCAACCAAGCTTTTAAGCTAAACGCTGTTTCTTCAATTTGCCTGAAATTTTTAATAATCCGGTATACAATATTTTGATGCCAGAAACTCATCAGTTCTACTGAAATACGCAGTGCTGCCAAAGAAATCACTGCCGCAACTGTAAGTTGGATGCTCCACAAAACAACTGTTCCGACTGAAGCCCAAAAACCTTCCCCTCCTCCAAAAAGCCAGTCGATAAATGGACTTAGTACCTGAATATAAAACAACCAGTTCAGGATAATTGTAGCGGCAAAAAAAATGAGATAGTTTAAAAACAACCCTCTTAATACTAATCCTCGAAGACCTTCAATCTCAGTAAATGCCTGTTGTCCAGAACGAAACACAGCTAAAGCATTCGTTTTCTGCAGTTTTACTTTAGTTTGTCCTTCAGGTTCGTTCACAAATTATCTCA
>JAPKDT010000301.1 GCA_028822475.1 SAR324 cluster bacterium | reverse complement strand
CACACCGGTATACATAAAGTAGAAATTTTATTACTACATGAAATAATCAAAAAAAAACAACTATATCATCTTTTATGCCTAATATCAATCAGTTTAAGTCCTGTGCTCAATTGTCATCGAAATTTATTAAGACTTTTATAGATTTATAGATGCGATACACTTAACTGAAAAATAATTTACTGAACCAGAAATAATTCAAGCTAAAAAGTAAACACATGAATGTTAATGCTTTCAAATTTCTATTTTATAAATCTGCAAAAAAAGTCAATGTTATCGTCGTAGATGCTAAATATTATCTTGTATTTTAGAACTGGACTACCATAGAATCAAACGTCTCAACAAATACCGACATGTGTATTTCCAAACTGTTTTAATCAAAGCACTTATTCAGAGAAAAATTATGAAGTTCATTCGAATTTATTTAGCAATCTTCATTTCACTTTTATTGTTTACGCAAACAGGCGTCGCCCAGGAGACTTCTTCCGAAGTCACGAAGCCAAGTTCTACAGGAACAGTTGAAGTGGACGGAGAATCAGTTTTTCACCAGGTTACTGCAGGAGATAATAAAAAAGTATTTCACGATGCCGTGACAGGACACATCGTCAGTAACAAAGGTATACAGGATTTTTATGCTGTGCCACCTATTGAGACCAAATGGCTGGGAACAATAATTAATTCTGAGAGCGAATGGCATGAACAGTTGCAAAAACTTGAACAAACATACCGGAAAACCTTTCAGAGACGTGCCGTACTAAAATCCGGACAAAACGATCGGACAGTACGTATAGAAAACTACACCCAAAATATTTCTGCACTTGAAAAAGAAATTGCTGAAATCCGCCGGCAGATTGTCCAGATTAACGTTGATCAGCAAGTTTATATTAACAGTCTTCGTAAAACGCCGATCACGACTCTGGTTGCCATCAAAACACTTTATACACCTGATTTGATGAGCAGCAAGGATAAACTTGATGTACTTAATAGCGTTATTTTCAGTAGTATGGCAGAACCCGTTCTTGGGCATATAAACTCAACTTACGGAAACAGTATCAATATTCCATTACAAACCGGATATATTCGCGTTACCTACATGTATCCGGAAAATATTACACATTTTGATTCCGAAGCAAACGAAATCGTCTATCTGTTTTTACGGGTAGAAGCTTACCCTTTTTCAACAAACGATTCAAACGATGGAACTTTTGAGGACAGAGGAGTAGCAGTAGAAATTCTTTCAAATATTAAGCAAATTCAGTCTTACCTCAAGATAAAAGAAGTTGGTGATAAACGCTTACTGGACTGGTTGGTTAAAGAGTACAACAATCAAAAACTAAATAATGTACATCTGCTGAACACGATCACAGGCAAATTAGGTGATTTCGAAATGTTCCGGAATGGTCTAAAGCAGAGTATTTCCGAGCTCCGTTCAAAAGTAGAAAATATCGTTGCTCAAAGGGATTCGCTTGTTGGCAGTGGAGATGCGGAACTGATCGAAGCTGAATACAAAAGTGCCAAAGAACTTTATCATCAATACTATACAATCCGAAAGGTACTGACTCACGAGAAGTATACTCTTGAAAATGATGTGATGTTCAGTCTCTTCCACATCGAAGGTGAAACTAGTAAAAATAACGCTAACACAGTGGAAAAACAAATAGTAGATTCAAGTGCTGCTACAAACATTCCTATCAGCGGCAGACCCTTGAAAGACATTTTTGCTGATATCCTGACTACGGCAAATCAAAAAAGCAAACTCAATCTGCAGAACTATCGCGAACGAATTTACCGTGCAAACGAAGAGCAGACACAGCTCATTCAGGGTGCATTGGAGTGGAATGTTAAAAGTGAAGAATTCAGCATTTTGAAACTGTCCCGCGGAAATGTAGGCTCAAGAAGCCATTTTGTACTGCATCTTGCCAAACGCACCAGTCTAATTTCAAAACCTGGTTTCCCAGCGCCAAAAAGCGGTGTCTGCAAGGCAACACTTTTGTTTAAGCGTGGAAAAAATGAAATGCGCAATTCTTCAAAACCTGCTTTGGAAAAAATGGTAAAATGCCTACGTAAATACCCAAAACAGATGATCCAGATTACAGGGCACACTGACCCACTCAAACCGGATTTTGGTGAAGGTTCAAAATTCAGCAATGTTACTTTGGGTTTAAAACGCGCTGAGGAAGTCATGGATTCTTTAATTGCGCTGGACTTCAGCCCTGGCCGTTTCATCGTTGTCAGTAGGGGCGCAAAGGATCCTGTAGCCATAGGAGGAGAACAGAAAGACCTGGAGAAGAACCGTAGAGTTGAAATAATCTCGACTCCAAACGAATAATCCAATCCTTAATTAAACAGACATCTTTAACGGATTTGGGCTAAGAGTTTCAGGAACTCCTCAACAAAGTAAGTGGTGAACTTCTCAGTGTGCGCTGAGTGGCAAGCCACGCTACCCCAACGCTTAAAGCTGTAACTCCGATAATGCTGCCCAAACTTGTCTGCCATG
>JAPKDT010000031.1 GCA_028822475.1 SAR324 cluster bacterium | reverse complement strand
TTTAAAGTAATAAATATATACTGAAAATTCAGCAAGTCAGATTACTGAATTAGGCTGTAAAAGTATTTCAGTATAAAGAGTAATGATAGAAGGTAGAAAATTTGTATGGAATAAAAAATTTGAAAGTCACATGACTCTTTCAATATAGCCATGAGGATTTTATAACCCATATTTTGAGAGATATGATATTATGAGTGGTCGCAATTAAATCTTTGATTGTTCCCCTTCAGACTCTAATTATTTAGATCAAATTTTAAAAAAATATCGTAAAAAAAGAAAAAAAGTTGAATGGATAATATGTTTGACTAAGTCCAAAAATTCAAAGAATGTTTTAGGAGTCCATAAGCATTGATAATCAGCGCAAAAGTAAACTCGTCGTATTTGATATATTCCAACAAAGATCCATTCCGATATACTTATTTGATAAAAGACTTTATAATTATTCGCTTGTCGATAGTACGCAATACTTAGAATGAAAATTCTATTGAGCGAGTTATTTAGGGTATAATTAAATATCAAATAATATTTATTATATAATATGAATAACTAAATCTCTAATTGTGGATGATACCTTGAAACCTTTAGCTGGAGAGTAATTAGGTATGGATGAAGCATCTACATGGTCTTATAATCGCTTGAAGAAGTTGCTTTGTATGAAGAAGAAATAGAGTTTAAGATTGGCAAAAAATAGCAATATTCTGTAAACAGTAGTTACGTAGTATGTGACTGCCACTTTTAACCAATTGATTGATGTTGTTAATGATATTAACAACAATATCTCAAGCGGAGAACGTCCTTAAAAAAGACTTTATATATTTAAAATGGAAAATAATTCTGTCTCTGAAACTTCCTTCCCCGGTCCGAAGGGCTCGCTTTTTCTAGAGATCAGTTATACACAAATCCGCTCCTTTCACGCGGTAGCTAGTGCAGGAGGGTTCACCGCGGCATCCAAGGTCTTGCATGTGGGTCAACCGACCATCACTGCTCAAGTTCAGGCATTAGAGAGTTTTTATGGGGTAGAATTATTTCATCGACGTGGACGTCGAGTTGAGTTAACAGAAACAGGAAAAGAACTTTATGTTGTTACTCAGCGCATGGAGATCTTGGAAAAAGAAGCTCAGGAAGTACTTCAGAGCGCAGGTGGATTCCAGTCAGGACACCTTCGGATCGGAGCAGTTGGACCTTTTCATGTAACGGAAATGCTGGCTGTTTTTCATGAACGGTTCCCTCAATTGGAAATAACGGTCACAGTCCGCAATTCGCAAGAAATTCTCGAAAGTCTGCTTAGTTTTGAAGTTGATGTTGCGCTACTTTCGCAGACGGAAGAAGATCCGCGTCTTTTGGCAATTCCGTTTTGTCAGGAACCGTTGGTTGTTTTTGTACATGCGGAACATGCGTGGGCGGAGCGTAAGGAACTCCGGATTGAAGAATTGGAAAATCAGCCTGTAATTTTACGTGAACCCGGATCCACAACGCGGCGTGCCTTTGAAAAGGCTTTAACAAAAGCAGGAGTTAAGATAAGTCCGGTGATGGAAATTGGTAGTCGTGAAGCAGTCTGGTTGGCGGTCTCCAGAGGACTTGGAATCGGTGTGGTTTCCGATGAGGAATTCATGTGGCATCCTGACCTGCGGAAATTAACTCTGGTAAACGCGGATGTTCACACCACTGCCCATGTCGTTTGTTTAAGAGAACGACGCAACTCCCGCATGATTCATGCTTTTTTACAGATCGTGGAAGAGTTACGCAAAGTCTGACTCAAGCTTTACGGTTAGGGTTATAAACCAGTCCCCCCAAATCAACATAAAGTTGTAAGACCCTCTGACCTTCACTGCGTAGTAGTTCAGGTACAATTTTAATTCCCCTGCTCTCTAGCTGAGCGTTATAATCCGGAGGTGTTGGACCTTCATCAAAACCGGTAATGCTCTCTACGTCTTCCGGTTCCGCGGAAGACAAAACCTCTTTAACTCCCGACCAGCAAACATTTCCTAAACACATCGCGCACATTTTTCCACTCGTTACCAAACGGTGAGCCGGAAAGTCAGCGGCACCCAAGTCAAAGTTTGAAAGCTTTTTTTGCGCCAGCATCAGTGCCATCATTTCTGCATGTGCGGCAGAGCAGTTTTGCTGAACCACAACGTTAACACCGACCGAAACCAGTTTACCGGAGTCAATTTCAAAAACCGCTGAACCAAACGGTCCTCCAGTTTTTTCGCGGATATTACGTTCAGTTAAGGCGAGCACAAAACGCATTTGTGCTTCCTGCTCAGTAATAATTTTTGGCTGCTCATTTAAAAATGAATCAACCCATGCTGGTAGACTAAGGTTTAGCTGGTTCATGACTTTTCAGGTAGAGGGTTACGTTGATGGATTTGTTGATAAAGTTTGTCGCGCTCATAAAGTAATTGAGCGCTGATGCTGACGGCAATTTCCTGTGGATTATTACCACCTAGTGAAAAACCAAGAGGACAGACGAGATTTTCTGTAACAGCTTTCTTGAGACCTTCTTTTTTAAGTTCTTTTTGCAAAGTGGCAGCTTTTGAACGACTGCCGATTACGCCTAAAAAAGGCTGGGTGTTCCGTTCAAGAAATCGTTGAGCCACGTAAAAATCACTGCGGTGACCTTGAGTCATGATCAGCACAAAAGCTGTTTCAGCTGTGCTTTCTACTGTTTCAGGAAGTGACTTCACGCAAAGTTTTTTTAGTTTATGAGAATCAGGTAATTTATCCAGCCACTCCTGCCGTGTGTCTAGACAAGTCAGTTGGTTTTCCAAAGTCAAAAGTAGCGGAATCAGCGTCTGCGCGACATGACCTGCGCCGTAAATCACAATTTCCCAGATGTTGGTATGGAAACGCTCAAAAAACAATTTAACCGAACCGCCGCAACTCATGCCTGCATCACGGTTGAGATTCCACTGAATAAATTTTGTTTGTTCATTGAGCTTGGTTTCCGTTAAAAAATCCAACGCAAATTCCAGCGCTTTCGCTTCTACCAGTCCTCCGCCTACAGTTCCAGAATTCAGACCTTCCCTGGTGACCAGCATCCTTCCTCCCTGCGCACGTGGAGTACTCCCTTTGGTCTCAACTAACGTAACAGTAACAAACGGCGTTCCTGCTTCCATTAAAATCTGCATTTGTTTGAGATGTTTTTCCATTACTCTGCTTTTTTAGGCTCAAGCCGAAAATGTTTCAAAAAATAACTGAAAGCGCCGATTCATCAGCTGATATGGATTCTCGGGGTAAGCTGCGTCTTTTATATATTTCACTGGGCCGTACTGTGAACTTATGCCTTTGTTTTCTCTGGATGAATTAAGTTTGTTGTCCATCCATTCAGTAAATCTTAGGTTGTAAGCGGCAGCGTTCAAATTTTCCTTTGCAATTTCAAGCACTGATTCAACTGGCATCAGGACTGCCGCATTTTCTGCATTCATTTCCTGCAGCAAATTAAACAGGTAATCCCGCGCCTGCTGTTGAGTTGGCAGGCGAATCGTTTTAAATTTTAGTTTAGCTTCTGCTGAAATACACAAACCGCTTACATTTGCGTTTTCCGGCAACAAATCCACTGCACGTAAAATCAGTACATCCAAAAAATGACGCAGCCAGCTTTTGTCTTTGCTCTCACGTTCGCTGAAATAAATTACGTACCAATTTTCGGACTCGTCAGTATACCACCATTCTGTCTTTCCGTAAAATCTTGTCTCATTTTTTTTTGAGTCTGACTCTACGGAATTATTGTGCCCGATACAGAGTGCAGGAAATAGCTGATGTGAGTTGGTCAATCCGTAATCAAAAGTTCCCTCCTGAACTGGACCTAAATGATATTGCCGGAGATTTTTCATCAAGGTGGCCCAGTCAATTTTCAGTGCTGCGCAGAGTTGTTTCTGCCAACTGTTAAGAATTCTCAGGTGCCTTGCCTGCATTGCTCCTTTGAAAATTCCTGATGGCATTTCACCTTCCAGTTCCATCCGATGTGCCTGCAAAGAATAAAGTTGCTCCCACTCCGGTTTTTCTGCAGAGCGGGGACTTTTTTTCGGAAGAGTCAGGGCGTTGTCCCATACTTTCCTGAGCAGTGACCATTCACTAAGACGCTCAAGCACAAGAGGTTCGTCGATTTTATCGTCTCTCTCTTCCTCATCTTCATCAAGTCGCAACAGATGACTTGCTGTTGACTGCAGTGGTGATTCGAGAAATTTTCTCAGGCGAGTAAACGAAACAGGGTGAAGATTATTATCTGTGCTGGTTTCCGGTACAACAGGGTGAAAATCGTTTTCAGCTAACACTTTATTTACTTCAGGAGAAAACCATTCCGGTGATATTCGTTGAAACCCAGTGGAACCTCCTGTGCCGGAAAACTCCTGATCAAACAACTCACGTGTTCTGAAAACTCTTGCCTGCCTGAATGCTGCGGGGTCATAGTTTGGCAACTGACTTTTGGCGGTAGTACCTTTGCTTTCGGAAGCAGTTAATTCAGGAAAGTAACTTAAAGAATATGGTTTGAGCGGATGCTGAATTTTTTCAAAGTTAGTCTTCAAATAACCACTGTCGAGTTCATCTACTAATGTCTGGATGATTGAGGAAGGGTTGAGTTCATCATCGGTACGGTCGTTACGGGAGACGTAACTCAGCACTAGATGGTTTCTCGTGGAAACCAGAGTTTCTAAAAACATGTAGCGGTCACGTTCGGTCACTGAAACGTCACCTAAGCGGCGTTCACGAAAATTTTGACCTTCCACGGCAGGACTCAACTTTACCGGAATATGCCGTAAATCGAGGGTGTCACGTTGGTACGGTGTCGGGAACATGCCTTCACCCAAACCTAATAAAAATACCGCTTTAAAAGGAATCGGCCTCATGGGCTGAAAAGATGAAACGGTAACGCCTTCTGCTAAATAATGTCCACGCTGTAAAGTCGCGGACTGCTGTTTTTGTTTGAAAAATTCATGAATTGTACTGAAACTGAAAGAGCGCTCATGCTCTTGAGCCAAGTCTAGATCACGAGCTGCCTGCACATTGTTGAGCAAATTCTGGAAAGCTTCTTCGTCTGCCTGCTCAAGCGGTTTGAGGTATGTTTTGAGCAAAATCCCCAGATATTTGCCCCACTCTTTTCCACTCATTTTCCACTTTGGCAGGTCGCGTGTATCGGCAATTAGCGAACGTATTATCAGCATGAAGCGTGCTGCTTCCTCACTCCACTCATCAGGAAATTTAGCAGGCGCTATTTGTTGTTTTCTAATCGATAATATTCCCGTCTCCGCGGGAGCTGTCACCATTTGTGCTAAAGTCAAACGCCGAAAAGCCTGTTCCCAGTGGTAGATATCCTGCTCTAAATGAAGATAACCTTGTGCTTGCTGAGACTCATTGTCGATACCATAAAATACATTCAGCTCATCCGCCAACTGCAGCCACTGCTCAATCTGCAGAGGTTCCCCAAGCGTATTTTTCCCAGCCGGTGCACTATCTTCAAATTTTCCCAGAAAACACGGGTTATTGATCAAAGTAAATAAATCGCGCCGAGTGTATTCGGTGAAGCATAAACCTAAAAGCGCCGCTGCTGCATCTTCCAAACGTCCCGCGCTACCGCTGGCTCCGTCAATCAAATGGTACGGTAAGTTGTAAATGCTTTCAAAAACCTGTTCAATTTCATGCTGATAACGCTCCATATCATGTACGATCACGGCACATTCATTGAGACGCAAATCAGGATCACGACGAATCCAGTCCCAAATCAAACTTGCTACAGCTTCAACTTCCCGGCGTGGATTCGCGCAGGCGAGAATCATCAGGCTATCGTCCTGTTCCAATTCGAGGGACTTGACACGGCGTGGTTCCCTGAACAAAATATCTTCTTGTAATTGATTCAGCACATTTTGTGGCTGATTTTCTGGGCCTTCAGTAGTTTCTTTAGAAGAAGCTGTTTCTACGAACCATGGGGTAAAATTCCAGTCAGTCCACTGATTCAGCAACCTGATATTTTCACGTCCGGGACGTCCCCAGGCTTGTAAAAATGGATTATCCTCCTCATCCTGCAATAATTCTCCGAGCATTATTTCTGTCTCAGACAAAGACGTTTGTTGTTTAAAACGTTGACGTTCGTTTGCTAATGCTCTCAGATTCGCTGCTTTTGACTCACCAAGACTTTGCACATCCTCCCAGAATTCCATACACGGATTAAGCGCATAGACATGAATATCACGCACTTGCGCCAGTTGTTCAGTGAGGGCTTTTTGGTGAAACTGTGAGAGATATGAAATACCAAAAACATGCAGCGGATCTTTTTCCGGTTTGGCATCTTTTGTTGTGTAGTTTGAGTCTTGCTGATTTACTTTGTGCTGACAGATACGGTAAAGCTGGGTTAAGCTGAAAAGTTCTGGTTGAAAATCTGCAGTTGATGAATGACGAGCGCTATGGTTGTACCGCGTTAATTTGCCTTCCGTCCCAAAGAGTTCTGTCCAGAGTGCTCTTTGCCAACTTTCTGCTCCAAGTGGATCTGGATCAAGCGCATTTTGTCCCGCCAACCATGGAGTCAACATTTCGTCATTTCTGGAAAATTCATATTCCAGGAACAAGCGTGTCAGCCGTCCTGCGAGTTGGTAGATCCGATGTTCCCTGGCTTGAGGGCGTATAAATGTTTGAGGTGTAAGATAGCTGCGTACTGGCTGCCAAAGGGGATTGGCAGATGTCAGCTTTTCCCGTAAAACCTCTAACAGCAGGCACTGGATGGTTTCCGGTTTAAGTAAAGAATAGTGGCGCTCAGTCAGCTTATTTTGTAGACCTTCGTTGATTGCTTTTTCCAGCGTGATGAAACGCAGGTTTGCGGCAATTCCCCGGATTTGCGCCAGTTTGAGTGAAATCCATTTTTCCAGACTGAAATTCGGCACCACGATATCCGCGGTGTCAAAAGGATCCCTTTTGTCCAGTTCATGTGCCAGCGGCACAATCAGTTTTTCTAAGTGGTTTGAATAGTGAAGGCGGGGCATTCGTCAATGATCATTTGTCTGTGATCACTGTACAATGCTCAATGAACAGTGATCAGTCTAAAGTCTAAAATCATGAAGAACCTGGTGTACCAAACACCGGATTAATTACCTCAATAGAGGCTGAATCACGTAAACGTTTCAATTCTTTACTGAGTAGGGCCTGCTGCAAGTTCTGGAGCAACTGCGCTCTGACTTTGTCTTTTTCCTCGAGCGATTTATCCTCGTTCAAACTGCGTTTATTGAATTGAATCAGGTCTGCCCTGTTTCCATCCAGGCTTAAGCCAAAACGCGAATTTTCATTTAAATGCAAACCGACTTTACGGAACTCAGTATTATCACCAATGTTTGGCAGGAACCTTGTGTTTGCAGTAAATTCCAGTGTTTCGGCTTTGAGTCCATGTTTTTTAACAAGTTTAGTTAATGTTGTGCCTGCCTGAACCTGAGTTAAAACTTTTTTGGCTGTTTCAATGGCAACTGCTTTTGCTTTTTCTAAACGCACTGCCGTATAAACGTCTTCCTTTGCATCTTCAAAAAGGCGTGTCTCAGGAATTTTTGTTTCACTGAGACGGTAGATTACATGTCCCAAAACAGGGTTACGTTTCCAGACACCCATTTCACCGGATTTCCGACTCAGTAATTCAGGCACAAGCGCGGTGGCGGAGCCAAGTCCTGGAATGACATCATTACTGTCAAACCATTCTGCGTTAAGAACCTCTCTGTTCAATTTCTGTGCTTCTTCAGTAAAGGCCTCACCGGCGAGTCCTGCTAAGCGATCGAGGTCTTCTTCCAGCCGTTTTATTGACCGACTTTCGGTGAGGATGAGCGTGATTTCCTCGCGTGCGTCATCCAGAGATTTTGTGATTTCGTCCTTGCGTTCTTCGACTTTAATCAGGTGCAGTCCAAAAGGAGACTGAACGATTTCACTCACTTGTCCTGCTTCAAGGGCAAAAGCGGCGGATTCAAAAGCAGGGACCATTTCACCGGGCTTAAACCAACCCAAATCACCGCCTTCAGTTGAGGTTCCATCTTCGGAATGTTCTTTGGCCAGTTCCTCGAATGAAGATCCTGCCTTGATTTCAGCCAGCAATTTTTTGAGCTGCTCACGCTTTTCCTGTTGTTCATTTTCAGGTGCGTCCGGAACTAGTTTGACCAGAATATGTCGAGCTTTGACTTCCGGCGGAGTAACATAATTATCCGCGTATTTTTTGTAATAACGACGTACTTCACGTTCCCGAACATTTACATTGTCCTGGTAGTAGTCAGCAGAAATTGTGAAATATTCCATGCGGAACTGATTCAGTGTTTGAAATTTCTGAGGATTATCCTGCAGGTATGTTCTTAGCTCAGCGTCACTTGCAGTTGTTTTTTCAACAAAAATACTTGGATCAAAATATACATACTCAACTTCAATTTTTTCAAAATTTCTGCGGAAAGTCTGTTCAACTTCGTTGTCGTTTATCACCAGTCCTGTGCCCAGTAACTGTTGTTTTTTGGTCAGTAGAATGTCTGCTCTCAAAGAAGTTTCATACTCGTGACGCACGATCCGGTTTTGACTCAAAACTGTTTCATAAGTGTCATAATCAAACTGACCGTTTTGTTGAAAAAATGACTGCGTGCGGATAAAGTCCTGAAGTTCTAAATCAGTTGCTACCAGATTTAGCTCGGCTGCATCAGTCAAGAGCAGATGCCGGTCAATCAGTTGATTGAAAACCTGCTGTCGCAAATTAAGCTGTTCCGCGAATTGTTCTGCGTTTTCTCCAAACTGCTGCTGCAAAGAACTAAGCCGGTTTTGATATGCTTCTCGGTACTCTTTGAGTAAAATTTCCTGGTCATTGACTATCGCCACAACTTCCTTGCGGTCACCAAGTAAACCGCCTACTCCAAACGATAACACGAAGGTTACCGCAATTACGCCCATGAGAAGTTTGAAAAATATGTTATTTGAATATTCTCTTAATTCCTGAATCATCCGAGTCCTGTTTTGTTTTATTTTTGTGATGTCTGCACTTAAGGTAATAAATAACCCTCTATTAGATTTTATTTTCGACATTCTTGCAAGTCAAACTCAGTATCGGTGCCTAAATAGTGTTATTTATTTCTTTTGTTTTACAAGCCTCGTCCGTCATTTTTAATTCGTTTTCAAGGGGTTGTTATGCTAAAATAAGCGCTCTCACTTTGAAAGAAAACAGATGCCTACAGAAAACACATTTACTGATTATAAAATAACAGCATTCTCCGAGATTGCAGAGCAAGTCCGGAAATGGCGTAATGAAGGCCGGAGTCTGGTTTTTACCAACGGTTGTTTTGATTTGCTGCATGCAGGTCACATCAGGTATTTGCAGACAGCTGCCGCATTTGCTGATATCTTCATCCTGGGGCTTAACTCTGATTCGTCTGTACGTAAATTAAAAGGTCTGAGCCGTCCAATCATGTCTCAAGCAGATCGTGCTTTATTACTAAGTGCGCTTGAAGCCATTGACTGCGTTGTAATATTTGATGAAGAAACGCCAGCGCGCTTAATTGAAACTGTGCTTCCGGATGTACTAGTTAAAGGCGGTGACTATCTTGCGGAGGATATTGTAGGTTATCAAACTGTTACAAAAAATGGAGGAAGGGTGGAGGTTGTTAGTTTTGTTGAAGGGAAATCCACCACAGGTATTGTCAATTTAATTATGGAGCAAGCATGATCGTTGTTACGGGCGGAGCCGGATTTATCGGCAGTAATATTGTCAAAGGTCTGAATGAGGCAGGAGAAGAAGATATTCTTGTGGTCGATAATTTGAGTAAAGCAGAAAAGCATCTCAATCTGAACAGTCTTTCCATGGCAGATTATATCGATAAAGATGAATTCTTGCAGAAGCTCAATACGTTTCAAAACGTGAGCACGATTTTTCATCAGGGCGCCTGCTCTTCGACTACAGAGCAGGACGGTAAATACATGATGTCCAATAATTATGAATATTCCAAAACGCTGCTCAATCATTGTCTGGAAAACAGTATTGATTTTCTTTATGCCTCCAGTGCTTCTGTGTACGGTAACGGCAAGGCTGGTTTTGTTGAAAAACGTGAAGCGGAATATCCGTTGAATGTGTATGGTTTTTCCAAATTTGCCTTCGATAATTATGTGCGCCGAGTCTTACCGCAAGTCAAAAGCCAAGTTTTGGGACTGCGTTACTTCAATGTTTATGGTCCTCAGGAAAATCATAAAGGCCGTATGGCCTCGGTAGCGTTCCATCTTTTTCAGCAGTTGCAGGAAACAGGAAAGATGAAACTTTTCGAAGGCAGCAGAAGTTTCAGGAGGGATTTTATTCATGTGGCAGACACAGTGAAAATCAATCTGCATTTTTATGAATCCAAAACCAGCGGTATTTTCAATGCCGGTACCGGAAAAGCACGCAGTTTTGAGGATATTGCCACCACTCTCAAAAGCCTCCACGGAAGCGGTGAAATCGAAAGCATTCCTTTTCCGGAGGACCTGCATGGTAAATACCAGGAATTCACTGAAGCCGGACTTGATAAGTTGCGTGCTGCCGGATACAGCAAAGAATTCATGTCGCTCGAAGAAGGAGTGCAGCAATATTATGAGCAGCTCTCTGCAACGGCTGGACTATATGTTTAAAGCTTGTGAACAACAGTTTTAAAAGTTTGTGAAAATAGAAAAAACCTAAAAACGATTTTTTACCTTATGTGCCTTTTTCGCTAACACCAGCAACGTTTTACAAAAAGACAATCTTCTGTCACTAGCTGTAAAATATAATAATGCCTGTAAAAATTCCTACTGACAAAATTTCTGACTCCGTATTTTCTGAACTAGAGGTATACGAACCTCCGGGGTTTCTGTTTGTTGATCATATCGCAATTGCAGTTTGTGCAGGTGATTTGGAAAGTCAGGTACGCATGTATCAGCAGATTGGTTTCCGTGAGTTACATCGTGAAGAAATCGGGGGACGTGATCAGGTCAGGGAGGTTTTACTGCAGATTGGTGAAAGCCCAAATTTAATTCAACTGGTGGAACCTATGTCAGCAGACTCTCCTGTTCAAAAACAGCTTGATAGAAACGGCGGCCGAGGCGGTCTGGCGCATGTTGGTTTACGCGTTAAAAACGCACAGGTGGCGTTTGATTTTTTTAAAGCAAAGAATTTCCGTATTATTGACGAAGCACCTCGTCCGGGTTCACGAGGAACGACAGTATTTTTCCTGCATCCAAAATCTCATGAAGACTCAGCTTTTGGTGTACTCTACGAAGTCGTTGAAGATCCAACTGCCGAATAATGTGACTCCCTTGTCTGCAGTCAATTAAATTCAGAGTAACTTCCGAATTTATCCATACTATCGAAATGACTGTGGCAGCCATAAATTTTAAAAACTATTATAAATGAGTACTGAAAAGCAAAAAATTCTAGTTGTCGGTGGAGCAGGCTACATAGGTTCACATGTTGTTAAAGCGCTGCGTGACGCAGGAAAATCGCCGATCGTTTTTGACAATTTGAGCAGTGGTTTGCGTGAAAACCTGCTAAGCGGAATTCCTTTTATTTTTGGTGATATACTCTTTCCGGAACAATTAAAGTCCGCCATGGAAGGTGTGGATTCAGTAATCCACCTAGCTGCTTTGAAAGCTGCAGGAGAGTCGATGATAGAACCGGAAAAATATGCGGAAAATAATTTGTGCGGAACCATTAATCTGCTCAATGCAGCAACGGCTGCGAATGTGAAAAATTTTGTTTTTTCCTCGAGTGCCGCGGTTTACGGAGAACCGCAATATCTGCCGATGGATGAGGCACATCCTACTGAACCAATGAACTTTTATGGTTACACAAAACTTGGGATTGAAAACCTGCTACGCTGGTACAGTCAACTCCGTGGCCTACGTTATTGTAGTCTGCGTTACTTCAACGCGGCAGGTTATGACGTCGATGGAGAACTGAACGGTTTGGAACAGCAACCGAATAATTTGCTGCCGATTGTGCTCGAAACAATTATGGGTAAGCGTGATAAAGTAGAAGTTTTTGGAACCGACTATGAAACTGAGGATGGCAGTTGCATACGTGATTATGTGCATGTTACTGATCTGGCAGACGCGCATCTGCGTGCATTGGATTATTTAAATGATAAAAAACAGGATCTGCTGGTAAATTTAGGTACATCCAACGGTTTGAGCGTGCTCGAAGTTTTGCGGATTGCCCGTGAAGTATGTGCTGCAGAATTCAAAGTTACTCTTGGCCCGCGGCGGGTGGGAGATCCCGCTGTTGTACTTGCTAAAGCGGATCTGGCCGCAGAGCTACTCGGCTGGAGAGCAAAACACAGTGACGCTCATACACTACTTAAAACAACCCTGCGTGCTTATAACCAGAGTTCAAAGCCCTGAAGAATAAGAACAGTTTATGATCAAAGCTATTTTATAATAATCAAATAGGACTATTATGCGTATTTATATTTTGCTTCTTGCCTTGTTGTCTTTGGCCGGCTGTTCCATCAAACCAGTGCAGACAGTTTATTATGAACAGGAAGACGTGACTCGTTTTACGACTAAACCGTTCATAACGGGGAAAGGTGGTAAAGAAATCGAACTGGTGGCCGTCAAGGAATGTTCTGGCAAAGTGATCTGTGCGGATCAGGATATTAAATTGACAATCAAACATGCCGATCGTTTTTCTTTTTTCAAAGGTAAGGATCTGGTTCTTGAAACTGAGCAGGGTATAATAAATTTAAATGAAAGAGATTACTCCACCTCATATAGTCTGCAAAAATCAAAAGGCGGAACCAGCGGGGTCTTAAGTGAACAGTTTCTGATCTGGGTTACTGAAGCAGATTTCCGCAAAGCCGCTCATGCAGAAAACGTCAGGCTGAACGTTGGTGACTATTCATTTAACCTGTCTGCAGAGGGGCGTGTACCATGGCAAATATTGCTCGACGCGGATAAAATTCTGACAATCATGGACAAAGAAAAACAACGTGAATACGGACAGTATCCACATGAAACAAAAGGGAAAAAAGAACTTGACCTGCGGGAAAAAAGGATGGTTTCAGAAGCAGTTGAGTCAACCTGGAAGTTAGTAAAAGATTCAAAAAATCCGGAAGATATTCGCTATTTCCTGGAACAGTTTCC
>JAPKDT010000300.1 GCA_028822475.1 SAR324 cluster bacterium | reverse complement strand
CAATATAGTCAATGTAAACAAGGGCTCGTCCGACAGGTTGTTTTTCAGGATTGAGGATTGTAGTCTTGAGTGGAAGTGCAAACAATTCCTGAGTCAGTCCTAACAAGAGAATGCTGAAAAGCAAAAGCCTACTCAACTGAAAAAATGAATGTTTGGATAGGACTGGCATTTTAGGTGGATAAAACAAAAAAGGGAAGGCAAGCTTTTTTCTACAAGCCTACTTTCCCTTTGGAGAAAGTGCAATGCTGATCTGGATTACTATAGCGTTACTGACGCACCAGGATGGATTGTGATGGTTCCATTTCTATTGATCAGACACACATCGAAAGAGATGCTGGTATCCGGCACTCAAAATTCCCACTCAGTTTTTCCTGAAAGAATTTCAGCGTAACCCGGAACTTTCCAGGATCACATCTTAGCTCCTGCAACGACCGCTGGTGGACCGGAAACAGATGGTTTAGCCCCAATGTCCGGCTCACTGTATCCGCTTGATTCAGGAAGGCTCATCCCGCCAAGTGAAAGACCTGCGGCAGTACATACTGAACTAGAGCTGGCCTTCTTCATTGTCTGCTCAATCTCGAGCGGTTTTACCATATAGTGAGTCGAACCGTCCTTGGTTTGAGTCGCAATTGAATTTGCCGGAATCATAATTTCATCGACCCAGCGAGTTGTACCATCATTGGCGCAAGAGACCTTGTCGCCAGTTTTGCGGCTTATGCAAAAAGATGGAAGTCCCCAAAGGTTTCCAAAACCACCATATTCAAGGTAGAATGAAGCATTATCATAGCTCTTTCCGCTGTTGCTACCGGTTCCGCTGTGAGTATATTTGACGCTCATTGGTGGTTCAAATTTCACACTACTATTGTCACTTGCTACCAGGACTGTGAGCTTTTGCCAATCATTAGAACCAGTTTCCCAGGTATAAAAAGTAGACATTGCCTGACGGGCATTCCATTGACAAATCGAATTATTGTCATGGGCACATCGTAATAAATTATAGTTTGCAGTAGTGTTATCGAACAGGATTCCTGATTGTACCCCATAACTCAGATTACTGTTTGCGCTGCTCAAGAGAACAGGTGTCGAAGTCGAATTATTATCAAACTTGAGTACCATTCCACTTGTTGTATTGTCAAAAGAATACATAAATGCGTTTGTAGCACTTGCATTATCAAGACCGTTAAAGCGCAGGTAAGCTGTTGTTTGAGTACCACTTGCAAGAGTGGCCGGGTTTGGACATCGATCATAGCAGGCCAAGACACTTGGAGCACTATCTCCCGGAAAGATGGACTCTCTTGTATTGAACACTACAGAAGTGTTATCAGCCGGTGCGTTAGGTACGTTCCAACTGCCACCGGTTCCGTAAGTTAACTGAATTGAGCCATCTCCGCCCAGGGCCTGTGAATAGAAGTTGAAACCATAGGGGGCATTCAAACTGGATAGAGTAAGCGTTGTTGCAGTTACATCGTCCCATTGGTAGGTAGTGGTGTTCCTTTTACCATCATATTTCATATTTGTCCCGTCCCAATAAACCCTTTTCTCGGTGTAACTATCGGTGGGATCCTGCCATTGGAGTGGGACATTCTTAATACTACCAAGGGTGATAGTATTCTTCGTCCATTTCGTCAGCTTTCCGCCCCAGGAACGTACGGTGTAATTGGTTCCTGTCTGATCAGCTGCTCCACCAAAATCCATTTTTGCCACGGTGCTACCATTATCCACACTTGCGGCAGAAGGCATCCACAGTCCATAATATCCAATGTATCCGTAGTAATCAGTTCCGCTAGCAGTTGCTTTTATAGGAAAGCCGGAGTTGACCTGCACCCTGCTGCCGTTGTCGTAATAAATACCATACCTCCAAGCAGATTTGAGATATTTATTACGGTCAAGACAGACCGGATCAGCGGTTGTAGTTGTGCCAGATGTCACAGTTGATTTTTGCTTGTAAAAATAATCACTGTTGAAAGCTACATTATAGGTTTTCTGAGTACTTGTTGGTCCACTTTGATCATATCTTGGCATTGTTGTTATAGCGGACCCTGAACCATCACTGTTCATTTTAGCTGTAACAGAAAACTGATAAGTATTTCCGCTACTATCGGGTTGGGGATTATAAAACTGCAAACGGCTTGAACCGTCTTTTTTCTTTTTTGTTTTCAAGTAACCTTTGAAAATTTCTGTCCCGGAAGTAGTTTTTCCTTGAAGTAACTTAAAGTTCATCTTAAAGAAACCCCAAGGGTAAGTGTCGGAAGGACCTCGATAAATTGCATTTTTTGCATAAACCCTAGAATCGGGTTCTCCGTCCTCGTTTGTATCCCACGGTACCCAGGCCTTTACGATCATGGGCTCACCTTCGGCTCTAGATGAATTTACAGTCCACATTTCGTATTTTGGTGTGTTACTTTGCGAGTCTCCGTCTGCATCTTCACATTTAGCTGTATCAATCTGAGCTTTGTAATTACCTGCATTAAGCATCAGATCCGCACGGGTCTGCTGCATCATGCATAATATC
>JAPKDT010000299.1 GCA_028822475.1 SAR324 cluster bacterium | reverse complement strand
GAGTCAATTCGTGCGCTATCATTGTATTCCAGCCCCCGTGAATCAGACTCTCATGAGTGTGAATTACGCCTTTCGGTTTTCCTGTAGTTCCGGAAGTGTAAATTAACAACGCAGTCGCTTCCGGTTTGGGTACTGTCTGGGCGGCAAATTTTCCGCCTTTAGCTTTGCTTTGCCAATCTGGAACCTTGTCCGCCTGAAGATGAATCAGTCGAGGTTTTTCTGCAAGTTGAGAAAGTGCCTGCTGCGCTAATTCATAATGTTGTTGATCAACAAAAAGGTTTTTAGATCCAGCATGCTCCAGAACATACGCCAGGATATCAGCCCCAGCCAGA
The DNA here is from genome assembly GCA_028822475.1 of SAR324 cluster bacterium. GTDB lineage: Bacteria > SAR324 > SAR324 > SAR324 > NAC60-12 > Arctic96AD-7. The sequence continues at coordinate 2,190 of JAPKDT010000299.1, read as the reverse complement.
GGGTTTGCCAACAGAACCTGAAAACCACCGTACATTCCACCCAAAAACAATTCCAGTGCAGCTTGTCCGTTACTGAGCAAACCTGCTACCGGAACTTTCGGTGGCAATTTCATGCTTTCCAGATACAGGGCCATTGATTGAGCACGTACTCGAAATTCACTCCAGCTATGACTGATGCCTGTGTCCGGATAGACGACGAAGATCTGATCTGGAGTTTTTTCTGCATGCAGATCAATCAGACTGCGAATCGTTTGTCCTGTGATATCCATTTTATCGTTGGTCATGGGTTGTCTGTTTTGCTGTTTTAATTTGTCTGTCAGCGTCCGTACCTGGCCCAATACTCTCCAAATATCTCCTCAACGCTTGGTTCAACAGGAGGAATGGGACGTACAATGCGGACAATGTTCAGATAATGCCGATAGTTGAGATTTTCACTGATACTGTTGCCGCCCCATGTTCCGCAACCCATCGAAAGTGAAAAGGGTAGCCCATTATCGAAACTCCCGCCGGTGGCAAAACAATGCGCCTGATTTACTATCACACGGCAAGCGGGCAGGTTCATCCCCATTTTGAGAGGACGTGATTCGTCTTGAGAGTGCAAACCAACTGAATGGCCTTTACCCTGGAAATCGTAAATTTTCTCAATCTGTCGGCAAGCATCTTCAAAACTTGCTGCTCTGTAGACGGTCAAAACCGGACAGAGTTTTTCACCGGAAAATGGGTGTTCGCTCCCTGTTCCGGTTTCTTCGACCATCAGCATTTTAAGCTTATTGATTTCAGGACGTTCAAGTCCTGTAGCCTTGGCAATATCCGAAGCTGACTTTGCGATTAAATCCGGATTTAGCCGTCCCTGGATCCATAATGCATTTTGTAAATTTTGCGTTTCTTCCGCACTCAGCATTGTAGCTCCCTCGTTTTCCAGAGCGGCAACGGTTTTTTCATAAACTTCATCGACAATCACAACACTATTTTCAGAGGAACAACTGGTTGCGTTATCAAATGATTTTGAGGCAGCAATTTTTTTTGCGGCTGAAACAAGGTCAGCAGTTTCATCAATGAGTGTTGAGACATTACCGGCACCGACTCCAATCGCCGGAGTTCCACTACGGTATGAGGCACGGACATTGTTTTGTGAACCGGTGACTACGATGAGATCAACCAACTGCATTAACTCATGAGTCGCTTCTTTGCTGACAGGAGTTGGTAGTTTCTGGATGAGGTTTTCCGGATGTCCTGAACGTCGCAGAATATTTTGCAACAGGTCCACAACTCGCTGACAAACCGCTTCACCCTTTGGAGAAGGGGCGAGAATAATGGAGTTACGTCCTTTAAGAGCGTTAAGAGTTTTGTTGAGTGGAGTGGCAATGGGATTAGTTGAAGGTGTAACTGCTCCTACTACACCGACGGGCCGTGCAATTTCCACTAAGCCCTGTTCAGGAAGTTCCCGTATTATTCCACAGGAAGTCGCTTTTTTTAAATCCCGCAGTAGACCAAGTGTCTTACGGTGATTCTTGATAATTTTGTCTTCGACATTACCTAAACCTGTCTCAAGAACGGCCTGTTCCGCAAGTGAACGGTTTGTTTCAGGTTCAATAATTGCCCAGGCTAAGCCGATGATTAATTCGTCTACAACTTCCTGACTGGCCGTTTCAAATTGTGTTTGCGCCGCACGTGCTTGGGCAACGACTGTTTCAACTGTGGTTTGGAGCATATTAGCTTTCTAGATGCCTCCGAGGATATCCCTTTGCAGTAGAGTCTCTGGAGTATTTTGAGATTGATTGAAGTGCCAGGTAGAAACTCACAAATAGTATTTCGCAAAAGATGAAATTACGCTCTTGCAAATAGTGCTGAAATAATATTTAAATTAATTGTGTGTGTCAAGTATAATTAGCTTTCACTATGTTTATGAGGTGTAAAATAAATCACAAAAAACTTTAAATAGATCCTATTTTTCAGAAGAGAGTTTTTACGGGACAGTCTGTCATGGTATAAATTTTTGATATTTTGCGTTAATGAATAATCTGTTTGTTTTTTTCTTGACATCAATATTGAATGCCTGCAATTATGTCACGAAAATTGTCACACCATGTGATGATTTAAATAGCTGAAATTATCACGTGGTGTGATGATGGGCATTTTCAATTTTTGGCACCAATGATTTTGCTGCTGGCAAGTATTGGTTCTTATATT
>JAPKDT010000298.1 GCA_028822475.1 SAR324 cluster bacterium | reverse complement strand
AGACTGGGTAAAATCACAATTAACAAATTTACAGTCGGTGTGTGCTCTGAGTCTATTTTTAGTTATCAACTTAAAAATCATTATTTAATAATAGCATTCAGAGTTCACTGACTGCATAGAAAAGTATGGCAAAAAATTTAATTATTGTAGAATCACCGGCTAAAGCTCGGACAATCAGTAAATTTCTGGGCGAAGACTACACGGTTACTGCTTCAATGGGGCATGTCCGGGATCTGCCTTCAAGTAAACTTGGTTTTGATCCTGAAAATGGATTTGCTCCTGATTATGAGATTTCCAAGAACAAGAAAAAAACAGTAAGTGAACTGAAGAAACAAATCGACAAGGACACAGTCGTTTACCTTGCAACGGATGAAGACCGTGAAGGTGAGGCAATTTCATGGCATCTGCTGGCAGCACTTGGTTTAAAAAAACAACCAGTGAAAAGGATTGTTTTTCACGAAATTACCAAGCCCGCGATTCTCAATGCGCTGAAAAATCCACGGGAATTAGATCAACAATTAGTTGATGCCCAGCAGGCACGCAGAATTCTTGACCGTGCCGTAGGATATGAACTGTCCCCCTTGCTTTGGAAAAAAATAAAACCAGGACTTTCTGCAGGCAGAGTACAGAGTGTATCAGTATATATTCTAGTTGAACGTGAAAGAGAAATTAGAAAATTTATCCCTGAAGAATATTGGAAAATACGAGCAGACTTTAGTGATTTTTCCGCAGAGTTGAAAAAACTCGATGGTAAACCTGCAAGAGTAGTCAATGAAACAGGTGCTCTAGAGGTAGAAGCCAGCGTAAAGCAGGGTGATTTTGTAGTGAATGAAGTTGAAGAACGAATGACAAACCGCAAACCAGGTGCGCCGTTCACAACCTCAACCATCCAGCAGGAAGCCTCTGTAAAACTCGGATATTCTGTCAAAAGGACAATGGTGGTGGCTCAACAGCTTTACGAAGGAAATTTTGAAATTCCTGATTACAGCGGTGGTCTGATAACATATATGCGTACAGATTCAGTAGCACTGGCAAACCAGGCTCTGACTCAGGCACAGGAAGTTATAAATTTAGAATACGGATTAAAATTTGGTTTGAAGGAGCCGCGCTTATTCAAGAACCGTATAGCAAACGCGCAGGAAGCACATGAAGCAATTCGTCCGGTGGATCTCTCCCTCAAGCCAAGTACAGTCAAGGCGCATTTGAGTTCAGACCAATTCCGCCTTTACAGTCTGGTTTGGAAACGTACCCTGGCCTCACAGATGGCTCCTGCTGAGATTGCGCGTACCACCTTGAAAATAGCAGCCGGAGCACAAAAAGAGTATCTTTTTGTGGCAAAAGGACAGCGGGTAGTTTTTCCTGGTTTTCTGCAGGCTTATACTGAAGGTCTTGAGGACCCAAGCGCTGCGGCAGTTGAAAAAGACGTGATCCTGCCTAAAGTTGAAAAAGACCAACAACTGCCGCTGAAAAAATTGAATCTTGAGCAATTGTTTACTAAGCCTCCGGCACGTTACACAGAAGCATCGCTGGTTAAAAAAATGGAATCTGAAGGTATTGGACGTCCCTCGACTTATGCACCAACTATTTCTACAATCCAGGATCGAGGTTATGTGGAGGTCACGCCGGAAAAGCAGCTCAAACCGACTTCCATAGGTGAAGTCGTGACGGATTTTCTGACGAATCATTTTTCGGAAATTGTAGATCTGGGCTTTACCGCTAAAATTGAACGCAACTTTGACCGGATCGCAAACGGTGAGGAAGAATGGGTTGAGATGATGGGTAGTTTTTACCAGCCATTTCACGAAAGAGTTGTAGAAAAAGATGGATCAGTTACGCGTGCTGAAGTACTCAAACGCAGAGAATTGGGTACTGATCCTGAAAGTGGAAAACCTGTAAGTGTGAGTATCGGCAGATATGGACCAATGGTGCAGATAGGTACACGTGAAGACGAGGAAAAGCCGCGCTTTGCCTCTTTACCGGATAGCCTCAATCTCAACGATGTAAGCTTCGAAGAGGCCATGGAATGTTTCGCCTTGCCGCGTACACTTGGAAACCACGAAAACGGTGAGGAAATTATAGTCAATAATGGACGTTTTGGGCCTTATGTAAAACTTGGAAAAAATTTCTTCTCCCTGCCAAAAGGAGAAGATCCGCTCAATACAGATTTGGCGCAGGCAATTGAGATTATCCGCGAAGGTCTGGAGAAAAAAGCTAAAAGCACAATTCATGATTTTGGCGAAATTCTTGTGCTGGACGGCCGTTACGGACCGTATATAAAGTCTGGAAAGAAGAATTATAAAATACCAAAAGGTATTGAACCGGAAAGTTTAGATGAAGCCGCGTGTCTCAAAATTATTGCGGAGGCACCGCCGCCAAAAGCTGGTAGAGGTGGAAAAAATAAATCTGCTAAAAAGAAGACTGATTAATGAAGGTTCCTGAGTTGATCGTAGAAACTCTCCCTGTCTGACAACTGAAGTGTAATTGCACCATTTTGGGCGATCCTGTCAGCCGTAAAGCAATTGTGGTA
>JAPKDT010000030.1 GCA_028822475.1 SAR324 cluster bacterium | reverse complement strand
ACTTTGATGCAAAAGCTCGAGAAGATATCTTATTGACTGCCGCACAAAATATAGACAAAAAAGCTTTTACCGGAAATAAAAATTACCTGGATTACCTTCAAAAAAATTGGCAAAAAATTCAAAGAAAAGTTGGTGATTCAAGAAATTTCGACAATTTCTGGATCAGTGTACTGGAAAACGGCGGTATTTTCGAACCATCAAAATACAAGAGCGTTTCTTTAAAGAGAAAAGTAACATCAGTCAAAGTCAATGATCCCGAACTGACCAGCGGTGACGGACTGACATTGTTCCCAACAACTTCACTTCTGATCGGTGACGGCAGCGGTGCGAACAAACCGTGGTTACAGGAAGTACCTCATCCGATGAGTCAGATTGTCTGGGATTCATGGGTGGAAATAAATCCTGAAACTGCTCAGAAAATGGGAATTAATGATCGGGCGATTATAGAAGTAACAACTCCTCATGGTTCTGTTCAGGCTACAGCATACTACCATTTTGGAATTCACCGGAACGCAATTGCAATTCCGATGGGTCAGGGACACCAAAATTCTGGAGAAGTAGCAGACGGTTTTGGAATTAATGTGATGGAACTGTTGTCTAACAAAATGGACAATGCCGGAAATTTTGCCCTCGTAAGTACTCAAGCTGAATTGAAACTGGTCAACGAAAAATCATACACAGTCAACACAGATGGAAACGCACGGCAATTGGGACGTGAGATTGCTGGAGCAACAACTGTTGAAAAATTAAGTAAAGGTGAAGCTCATCACGAAGGACACAAACGTCCTGTTGAGTTTTATCCTGAGCGTTCTGAAACCGCTGGATATTACAAACCTTACCGCTGGGGGATGACGATTGATTTAGATCGTTGTAATGGATGTTCCGCTTGCGTGGTTGCCTGTTATGCAGAAAATAATATTCCCGTAGTTGGTAAAGTTAGAACTGGAATTGGACGTGAAATGTCCTGGATTCGCATGGAACGTTACATTGAAGGTTATGGTGACGATTTTGAAACCCGTTTTTCACCTATGCTTTGTCAACAGTGCGGTAATGCAGGTTGTGAAACTGTTTGTCCGGTCTATGCAACTTACCACAATCCGGAAGGGTTGAATGCTATGATCTACAACCGTTGTGTTGGCACACGTTACTGTTCTAACAACTGTGCATACAAGGTTAGACGCTTCAACTGGTTTAATTACGAATTTCCTTCACCACTGGATCAGCAATTGAACTCCACTATCACTACACGTGAAGTTGGGGTGATGGAAAAATGTAATTTCTGTGTGCAGCGCATCAGTACTGCTAAACACGACGCGAAAAGTCTTGGACGTGATTTGAAAGATGGTGAGGTCGTTACAGCCTGTCAGCAAACCTGTCCGACAAAAGCTATTACTTTTGGAAACCTGATGGATACTGAAAGCGAAGTTTCTAAAAATGCTCTACGTGATGATAAAGAAAAAAGAGACCGCCAGTATGAAGTACTTGCTGAACTTAATTATAAACCTGCCATCACCTATCTCAAAAAGGTAAATACGAGAGAGGTTGCTGGACATGAATCAGACAGTCATGGTTCACAGGAAACTGAACAAACTCACGGATAAACGATGACTCAAGTAGAATACGGAGAATAAATGGGAACATCTGCGGAATATGACGCAACCGCCGGTCGGGTCATCATTGATGAGCACAAAGGGCATCCTGGCATCAAGGCTACGACGCTGAGTTACGGTCAGATAAATGATGAGATGCTGGCAATGTTGGACAAGCCTCGTCCATCATACTATCTACTTCTGCTTGGATTCTTGATGGCCTTAGGTTTAGGTGCACTGAGTCTGGCAATTCAGATTGATGTAGGAATTGGTTACAGCGGAATTAGTCATCCAATTGCCTGGGGTTTTTATATTACCAACTTCGTTTTCTGGATTGGAATTGGCCACGCAGGCACCTTGATTTCAGCGGTATTTTATTTAACAAGGGCACCCTGGCGTACAGCGATTTATCGTAGTGCAGAGGCTATGACAGTCTTTGCGGTGCTAACAGCAGGACTATTCCCTCTTTTGCACACAGGCCGCCCGTGGCTTGCTTTCTGGCTGATTCCTTATCCGAATGAAAGAATGCTCTGGGTCAACTTCAAGTCCCCACTTGTCTGGGATGTATTCGCGGTTACAACGTATATGTCTGTTTCGATCATGTTCTTCATGCTTGGGTTGATTCCAGATCTGGCAATTCTACGTGATGAAGCAGTTCGAAAAGGTAACAAACTGAAAGCCAAGATATACGCTCCTCTAGCTTTAGCCTGGCACGGAACGAATCATCAATGGATGCATTACATGCGCGGCTATCTTATTTTTGCGGCAATTGCGACACCACTTGTTTTTTCGGTGCACTCCATCGTTTCATGGGACTTTGCAATGTCCTCGGTTCCGGGTTGGCACACTACTATTTTTGCGCCTTATTTTGTGGCCGGTGCAATTTTTTCCGGCCTTTCGATGGTGCTTACCGTTTTAATTCCGATGCGTGCAGTATTTGGTTTGCAGGATTACATTACAAATCATGTGATCCAAAGTGTTTCGAAGATGATCATTTTTACTTCTATAATTGTTGGATATGCTTATGCAACTGAATTCTTTATTGGTTATTACAGCGGCAGTCCTTTTGAACGGGCAATTTTTTACTATCGTCCCTTTGGAGAAATGCAAAGCTGGACACTGCTCGGAGATAGTAGAATCAACTTTCCACAAATTGCATTTTGGTTAATGGTTTTCTGTAATGTAATAGCGCCGATCCCATTGTGGCGCTGGAAAATCAGAAATAATCCTTTAGCTGTCTGGATAATAGCCGCATTGGTAAATGTCGGTATGTGGTTTGAACGTTTCAATATTGTCGGCAGTTCACTGCAACACGAATATGATCCTGCATCATGGGGTGAGTATTGGCCGACCATTGTTGAAGTCGGAATCACTGTAGGCAGCTTTGGTTTCTTTTTTACACTCTTTGCACTGTTTGCCAAGAGTTTACCACCAATGGCAATTATGGAACTTAAGGAAGCAACTATTCCTCCCATGAAAAATGCTGCAAAAGGACACTAATGAGTAAATTCACTGGAGTGTGGGCAATTTTTGAATATCTCGATGAAACCACAGATACTATTGAACAGGTACGTGAACAAGGGGTTCAGCCCACAGTAATCACTCCTTGTCCCCGTCACGAAATTGATCATGCATTGGGTAATCCGATTAGCAGCGTACCCTGGATCGCTCTAGCTTTTGGAGCACTTGGTTGTTTTATAGGTTTCAGCCTTCCGGCCTGGACTGCGTCTGATTGGGTTTTACCTGTAAGCGGAAAGCCCATTGTAGCGATTCCTCCTTTCACAATTATTGGATTTGAGTTGACAATCCTTTTTACCGCAATTCACACACTTGCAGGATTGGCCGTTTTAGCTATTATTGACTCCTTTCGCTTCCCGATTCCGAATGCAGCTAAAAAATATCCACGTTTTCAACGCGACCGTTTTGGTGTAGTGGTTCGTTGTGACGTTACCAAGATTGAAGAGTTTGAAGCAATAATGAAAAAAAATGGCGCAGAGGAGGTACATATTGAAAAAGAATAAACCTGCTTATAGAAATTACTTGTACGGAAGCTTGTTGGCTTTGTTACTGCTTTCTACTTCTACTCCAAGCGCAATGGAGCAGTATCCTTATTTCGATCCGCAACAGGGTTACGGAATTGAGAACGATGCTAGCCCTTGGTTTGACGGTAAGGATTATCCGTTCTTTCAAGAAATGTATGACGGTAAAAGCCTGAAACCTCAGGAAGAAGGAAGCTATCAAGAGTTCCCACAAAGTTCTGTTCCGGTAAGAGTCGTCTTAGGCAAAGTTGTTAAAATTTATGATCTGTTTATTCCCGCAGTTTCAGGAGATGGATCAGGTATTAAAGGTAATCCAAGAGAGTTCTCCCCAAAAAATCCAACTCAGTCCAGCACGGGTTCAATACTACGCGGGCAAATACTTTATGACACTTACTGTGCAGCATGTCATGGTGAGGATGGTCAGTCACAGACTGTGGTAGTGGAAAAGGGTGTTCCTGCACCACCAATCACAGCATTTTTTCAAATGCCTACTGCCGCTCCGCACCTCTACAACAAAATTAAATACGGTAGTTTCTTCCAGCAACCTCGCGGTTTCATGCCCTCATATGGTGCTCAGACTTCGGTTCGTGACCGCTGGGACATGGTCAATTATATGATGAGTGATACGTTCGGTAAAGGATCCAGTCAATGAAAGATATAGCAGAAAAATCTCTTTTTGTAATACCTGAAAAAATTAAACGCCTGCTCTGGCTTTTCATTATTTTAGGTATAGGCATGTTCATCGCAGGCTTGATGACTGGAGGAGAAAATAGCGTACTGCGTACATGGCAGGCTTTTTTAATAAACACCGTTTTCTGGGCTGGAATTGCTCATGCAGGAATTTTTTTCAGTATCATCTGGCAACTGACTGACGCAAAATGGGGTCGTCCCTTCAAGCGTCTTGCAGAAGCATGTGCCGGATTTCTCCCTTATTCATTCCTGATGTTTGTCATCGTCTTTTTTGGTAGTAACGTTTTATATGAATGGACACACAGTCCTTTTCTACATCATGGAGTTGCAGTCAAAGAGGGTTGGCTTAACTTACCCTTTTTCGTTAGCCGTAATATTGTCTGGCTCGTTTTGATTTATGCTGTTTCTTGGTGGTTCGTGAAAACCTCGATAAAACCTGACATTGCCCTCGCACGAAAGTTATTAGGTTCAGACTGGGGTGGTGCATTTGCGGATAGGATGCTGAATGGTTACGGAGAGCACGAAGATGAGGTAATACAGTTGGAATTATTATCCCGCAAATTAGCTCCGGCTCTGGCTATACTTTATGCCTTTGGAGGTTCATTTCTGGCTTGGGATTTTGTGATGACACTGGACCAGGAATGGTTTAGTACTTTGTTCGGAATCTTTTTCATCATCGGCAACATGCATGCTTTCTTGGGTTTGATGCTTGTGGTGAGTGTTACAGTCAGAAACAGGTTTGGAGTTGAAGAGTACATCACCATTAACCGTCTTCATGATTTAGCAAAGATGGTCTTTGCCTTTTCATTGCTTTGGGCCTATATGGGTTATTCACAGTATATCGTCATCTGGTACGCGGATATGCCGGAGGAAACTCCTTATCTGGTAATTCGTTCAATGGAACAACCATGGGCCACGATGTTTTTGCTGTTGATTATAGCGGTTTTCGCCATACCTTTCCTTGGACTGTTACCTAAAACATTGTGCCGTCTTCCTAATTACATTAGAATGATGGGAATTTGGGTGGTAATTGGACAGTGGTTTGTTGTTTACCTGATGGTGGTGCCTTCTTTGCAGGAGTTTGGACATTATCATGTGGATCTTGGTTTACATGAGTTACTGATCACCTTAGGCTTTAGCGGCGTATTTTTTCTCAGCTATCTATCCTTTCTCGGAAAAGTACCAATTCTACCTATCGCGGACAAACATCTGTGCCGTACCTGGCACGGTCACTGATTTCACAAAAAAAAATACGGGGTGGAACTAAGTTTGAATTAAAAATATTTTTAAAGCCCCGCCCATCTTCTCTGTTTTCTATTAGCGCCTTTCCGAAACTAGTATACCCCCTCCCTTTTCTTGTCTTAAAATATTCTCAATTGTATTATTTGAAGTTTGTTTTGTTAGCCTTTCTGATGCTTTCAACTGGATTACATGCACAGGATTCTTCAGAATTGGACGAAGATCCTTATCTCGATCCTGCTGCTGCAAACCTAGTTCTTCAACCGACAACGCGAGCTGAAGCTAAGCAAGCCTATATGTTCGGAATAAGTTATGGCTTAAATCCGATCATTCTGCTCGCACCCGCAGTAAGCATTGGAATGTATTGGGATCCATTGGTTTTAGGTCTGGAAATCAGTGATTCTGAATCGCTCGGAATCTGGGAAAAGGAACGTCGGACAAATTTAGGTGAAGCCAGATTAAGTGGAGAAACTCAGTTCATCAAATGGTTTTATAGCGACAACTTTTACCTGCTAGCCGCAAGGGAAAGTCGTAGCATAAAATTATGGAGCAGAACCTACAACCGCACGAGCGGAAAAGCGTTGTTTGATATGTTTGTCGAAACAACAGTAGCCAGCCTGGGAGCTGGTTATCTACGCTTCGGTGACATCGGATTTTTTTCGATTGATATTGTCAGATACAATTTGGTGAAGAATCACACCGTTAAAATTGTTGAATACTATGAAACTTGGAGTGAGCTTTCAGGAAATAGAGATGCACTAGATCAGAACATCAAAGATAGATCAAATAAATGGATTAAAACAATTAATGCACCTACCGGATTTGTGATTACTTTTGGGGTCTTTTTTTGAACTTAAGATGAACTTTCCACTGCCTCTTTTGCTAATTCTTGTGTATTCCTTAAACTGTATGAATACCAGAGAAGAGCTATTCCCACTATACCCAGTAATGGGATAGAGCTCAAATTTACTGCCTCCCAGCCCCAGGTGGTCTGCACTATTCCTGCGAGCAGTGAAGAAATTGCAGCCGCACCAAACACAAAGAAATCATTTACTCCCTGTACAATGGCTTTTTCAGCAGGTCGATAGGTTTCTGTGATCATCGTAGTACCTGCTACAAACATGAAGTTCCAGCCCATTCCCAACAGCATCAATGCAGCCCAGTAATTGAACACATCAGTTCCCGCAAAGTTGATGCCTATACACAGAAAATTAAGCAGGATTCCGCAAATAATTACGGGCAATGCCCCAAATCGATGAATGAGTGAACCTGTAAAAAAAGACGGTGCAAACATTCCTACCACATGCCACTGAATAACAAATGCCGCATCACTGAAATGATGTCCACTACCTACTGTCATTGCAAGAGGAGTCGCAGTCATTATCATCGCCATTACAGCGTAACCGATCATTGAAGTCAAAACAGCAACAATAATTTTCGGTTGTCTGAAGATTTCCTTCCAGTGACGGCTTTCACCGGTTAGTTCTTCAACACTAGGTTGAGGTAGCCGAATCATGAACAGAACCGTGAAAACCAAAATATGAAGCAAAATAATAAACAGATAGCTCCCGGCAAACGGTGCCTCAGCTATCAGACCTTTGGCCTGTGCAGCAACTGTCGGCCCAATAAATCCGGCAAGAATCCCTCCAAACATGACTAAAGAAATAGCTTTCGAACGAAACTTGTGGCTCGCCACTTCTACTGCGGTAAAGCGGTAAAGTTGTGAAAAACCGCTTAATATTCCCAGCAGAAATATGCTCATACAAAAGAAAGCGAAATTGCTGTAAATAATTGATAAAGTTGCTGCTACTGAGCCGCTCACGCCGATTCCTGTACCAATCATGAAACCATATCTTCTGCCAACACGTTTCATTAAGAGTGACGCGGGAATTCCTGCCAGCATGGTCCCCAGCAAATGAAATGAAAGCGGTAAGGTTGCCAATGCTTTATTGCCTGCTATTTCATAACCAACCAGCGACGATGCTGAAACTGTCAGACTGCTCGTTGATCCTGATAATGCAAAACAGACACTTAAAAGTAAGATGGTTCTTATAAAGTTAGACTCTGAATTTGGCATACCTTATTCATAAAAAATGTTTCAATTAAAGAGTACTTATTCTAACATAATTCTAACATTCCTCAAGCACGTGGAATCTAACATTTAAATTATGAAAACTTCATGAACGAATTTATGGAACAATACTGGTCATTTTACAGTGCGGGTGTGGCAATTTTTCTCTTCGCCGGATTTGCTCTTATTATGAAACTTGTTTTTTTTAAACGCAAACGTAGGAAGAAGGAACCACATCTCAGCTTTAAACACTGGAATCATCGTTTTGAAAATGATTTTGAGCACCTCGAAAGAGAAATGCATGCAACCAGTTTTTTACCTAAAGATGCAACCAAGTTGTTAAAAAAAGCCAGAAAAAAAGAAGAGAAGAATGAAAAACTGAAAGACAAAGAAAAAAGCACGAAAACTGTAACTACAATCCGTGAAAAATTACAACGCGGTCTCAAAACAGAGGACGTGCTTAAAGAGCATTCAAACTACGTTTATGTACTCACCTTCATCGGCAGCATAATGGCCTCTGAAGTAGAACAACTACGTGAACAAATCTCTTTTCTCTTACAGGTAGCTCAACCTGCGGATGAAATTGTTGTACGACTCACCAGTCCAGGAGGCGCTGTTTCACAATATGGATTAGCGAGTTCACAACTTGAGCGGCTAAAACAGGCTGGGTTACGCTGTGTCGTCTGCGTTGATACAGTCGCGGCCAGCGGAGGGTACATGATGGCTTCTGTAGCGGATAAAATAATTGCTGCTCCATTTGCGTTAATCGGCTCAATTGGTGTTGTAGCCGGAATTCCTAATTTTCACCGAGTTTTGCAAAAGCATGAAGTCGACTATCACCTTTTTACCGCCGGTAAATATAAACGTACGGTCACTCCTTTTTCCGAAGTTACAGACGAAGGTAAACAAAAATTGCAGGATGACTTAACTGCTATTCATGAGGCATTCAAACAACTGATAAAAGATGGACGGCCGGATGTTGACATCGAGGAAGTTGCAACAGGTGAATATTGGTTAGCCTCACAGGCAAAAGAAAAGGGGCTGGTTGACGAAATAATGACCAGTGACGATTACCTGTGCAGCAAACTTGATGATTGTGAAATAATTGAAATCAAAACTGAAATCGAACAAAACCGGCTGGAAAGACTCCTCGAAGGTGGAACCTCCATATTCAAGCAATGGACTGCTTCACGGATTCCAGGAGTAGGAGAAGAGTTGGAGGATGTTCGCCAGCGTTTTCGTTAAAACGCAGATTATTCTTTGACCGAGTTTATTCAGTACAATTTATCTGGTCGTGTGCTGCATCAAGCCGCATGTCGTAATCCCGTAACAAGCCTTCCTTGCGCTTGACGTAATATTCTGGACTGTTCCGGAACTGTTGGGCTTCCCTTTCAAGTTCACGGTGACGTTCCATTCGCGCTGTATTCTGCAATCCTTCCAGCATCACGGAAAATGAATTTGAGGTGAGCCATGAGTCAAACTCACTGATTTGAGTAACGTGTATACCTGGGTCAATTCTGGCAAGTTGAATATCTGTAGGCTGTCCCTGAAGTTCTTCCGCAAGGTAGCTCGAACGCCAGAGATAACTTGTGACGATTCCAAGACGAATGTAGTTTTGCAAACGAAAAATTTCGGCTTCACTCATTTTTTCAGCAAGACGTTCCAGATAACCTTTAATCGTGGCTTTCGCATTATCGGCATAAAATTCACCAGAAAGTGGATCAAATGCGAAAAATGATAATGTACGACCCAAATCTTTTTCAAGTGGAGTTTGATCTCCATTTTTTTGAGTACCAAATCCCATGTTGTCAAAATCAAAACTTTGCGTTATTTTCCAGCGGTTTGCAAAAGCATCATAAACAGCGCCGACATTAGCAGGTTTGACTTCATTGTGAACAGGTACATCAGGGGCAGGATCACTGAGTAAACTTTGCTGGATTTTATTCTCTAACTGATTGAAACAATCAAGAATGACTTCTAAATCGCCCCGCTCCAGACCTTGATGAAATGAACGTGCTTCCGGAGAGGCTCCTAAATTCGGAAGTAGGCTTTGGATACGTTGCTTTAACTCTCTCCGCGCCTCAGTATTTCGCAAATGTGTCAAGCTATCACTTAGTGCAAAATCGTCTGCCACAACTTGCCGTCCTGTAACAAATCCGGTAGGATCGGCAGTCACTACGCCTTTAGGTAAATCCTCAGTAACAGCACTCGAAGCACGACTCACTTTGACGATATAAGCACCAAGTTGTTCCATCAATGCCAGTTGGCCTTTACGGCCCCCAGGAATTTCATTCAGTGCTTCTGAAATTTCGTCAATGCCGTCCGGCGCTGCTTCAGTCAGAGTGATGGTTTGACCGGCAAAAAAACTCAGCTCAGCAAAATCTCCTTTAAGGTAATCCGGAACGTGCTGGTGCAATTCTCCATTTTTTCCACGAAACGTTTCAAAGGTGGGGATGGAACTGTGCAGTCGGCACTCTTCTGTGCATAGTACGGAAAAAGGAATATTGTCACGGATAAATCCCGGTTTGACAATTTTGAGGAAGACTTGGTTCATCCCATGTTCTGCAAGAAAAACAAAACTCAATCGTCCTGAATTGAGGGCTTTGAATTGAGTTTCCGGAGAAGTAAAATTAACCTTCGATCCGGAAGCTCCATATGGATACTCTGCAGCAAATATCTGCCGCAGGAGCGCGAACTGGTTGTCTTCAAGTTTATGATGGCGTGCGATGTTTTTCTCCGTGTTTTATTCGATGTACGGTCCTTTGAGACCTTCACCGTCAATCAAAGACGCATAAGTATTGGAAGCCAAAATCAATTGCGAACCGTAACGTTCAATTAGTTCCGCACGTCGTTCAGGATTTGGAGTTGAGGCCAATGCTCCCCAAATCGCGCTGATCTCTTCTGTAGTCTTACGCATTTTCGCCAGAAATTCAGCATCGTCTGCCGATTCACTCAATCGCTGCTGTGTGACTTTCCCGACACCGGAAACTGTCTTAGCTCCTCCATCTGTGTAACCTTCCGGCAAATCGCCTTTGAGATTGATTACGGTTTTGAACTGAATCACGGAAAAGATTTGATCAACCGCCTGTTTTGCACCTTCGACTCTGGAAACGTGCTCAGTATCAGCTGCGGCGTGCGGGAGCAGTTCAAGTTTTCCGGAATGCTTTTTTTCTAAATCCAGATAAGGTGCCATTGGTCCGGTGATTTCTCCACTCTCAGGATTTTTAAAAATATCCGCGTCAATCGCCGCATAGCGGACTTTTCCACTGGACAACACTTTATCCAGTGCCTGTGCGTCTACCACTTCACCACGATCGTAGTTGATGAGCACCGCTCCGTCGTTCAAACCGTTGAGTACACTTTCGCTAATCATGCCTTCATTTTCAAATTTTCCACTTTCCGCATTTGGAACGCCCAAACCTGTGTGAAAGCTGATGAAATCTGCGCCCTTTGCCGCTTCTTCAATGGTATGAGCGTAAATAAAACCTTCAGATTCAATCCATTTTTTGTGCCGCGGGCGGGCGTGAACGACAACTTTCATACTGAAAGCCTGCGCGATTTTCGCGACTTCACGTCCAATGTTTCCGATACCGACAATGCCGATCCGTTTACCTTCAATTTTTTCTGTAGGAAATTCTTTAAGCTGCTTTCCTGTGTCAAAATTTTTATCAATAACGAGTTGATGAAGAGTCCCCACATCCAAATCAGGTGATGTTTTCAACAAGGCCTTGAACGCCATGTGCGCTGTGGCTCTGCTGTTAAAGCTTGGTGTGTTCATCAATGGACCAACGCCTCCCGCTCCGTTTCCGCCGCCCCATGAGGCACTACCCATATTTCCTGTGCCTGCTCCGATACGCACTCCACCTTCATTAAAAACCGATTCTTTTGGAAAAAAGGTCGCAGCCGCAATCAACGCGTCATACTGAGCCTGATCTGTTTGAGGGAGTATTTCGTCGGCACGACTCAAATCCGGCTGGTAGAAAAAATGGATTTTTCCTTTTTCCAAATTTTCTTCAGTTGCTACTGGACCTTCATGAAACACCCCTCCCTTTTCTTCGATGTAGGCCTGAAGCTGACTGAAATCTGGATTCCCGTTGGAATCTAATTTCAAGCCTACTAAATCTGCAATGAGCACTTTGTATGCTCGGTTTGGATCGTCTTTCCTCACGCTCGCATCCGCTGCAGAGTTTACTTCAAACGTCACTCCGGCTTTGGCAAGTTCCTCTTCCAGAACCACAATTTTTGCCCGGAGATACGCATATTCCAGATTGTCAAACACGGCGCTGATATCCGAAACAGGACGTATTCCTCCAATCCATAAACGAAAATCTCCAGCAGTTCCCGGGAAAGTGTTGACATAACGTGCCACATCCAATCCACCCTCATAATCACCGTTTGGATGAGTCAAACCTTCAAATCCTAAAAGCTGCTTAGTTTTAGCGATAATTCTCGCGTGCTGTTCAGTGTCGTTTACATCAGCATCATTGACTTTTAGGAGAGTCACTGCTGCACCACGCCGTGAACTATCCTGAACTCCCAGCGCAAAAAGCGGATGTTCTGTAACCCATTGCTCGACCTCGGCACGATTGACTATCGAACGTTTGTTGAGTTCACGTACCGAACCCACCTTCTTTTCCGAATTGAGCAAGCCGAACGTTGTTTCAGCGAATGCAATGGTGCTGAATGTATTGATGATACCGCCGATCATCTGTTCTTTCTGTGGATCATAAAATGGTCCTGCAGCTAAACTTTTTTTACCTGTAATTGGTAGTTGCCCGTCTGTAGGAAGAGCGAGCTTAAGTTGACGTGGAATAGCCCACGCAGGATTGTTTACGTTTTTTTCAACCAAAACCAGCGCCTCTGGAGTGAATGAAACAATGAAATAACCTGCAGTTCCACCAATTGCTTTTTGAAAAGGCATAAAAAGACTACATTTTCCGACTACCTGCTGAACAATATCCTCTGCCCACGGCATAGCTCCCAGAGTGGAAGTAGCGTCAATTACCGCATGATGATTTTCCGGATCTAGATCAATCCATTCCAGTAGATTACGGACATCCTCTTCGGCATAAGTGGTCGCTCCGGTGGTTTCATGACCCACGCCGACAAACAACTTTATGCCGAGTTTTTGCAGTTCATTCGCAGTTGGGATGTGACCTTCTGTACTGTTGAAATGAATCCTGCTTTCGTCACCTTTTTCTGCATATTTCTGAAGTTCAATCAACTGAACACCCCAGGATTGCCTGAACGCCCCTCCGTGTTTGGCGGACTCGGATTCCGGCCTTGGTGTATCAACAAACACATTAAAACCGCTGTCGGTATTCATCAAATGTAGCACAGCGACAGTAAAACCACTGTGTCCGCCTCCCAGTCCAACTGCCATTTTATTTTGTTTTGGAAACTCAAAATAGCGGTGAATTTCCCGCATCATGTCCAGCACGACTTTATCTGCGGGATAACCGCGGTGCATACAGCGGTCAAGTTCACCAGTCGTCACCGGTCCTGTTTTTTGTCCCTGATCATTCAGTTTTTGATAATTATTTTCCAGCCACGCTTCAAACTCAAAGCGCGTTAAACGGCGGTCAACCTCATCGGTTGTCATGTTGGTAATTGGACCAAC
>JAPKDT010000297.1 GCA_028822475.1 SAR324 cluster bacterium | reverse complement strand
TCCACTAGCGGTTTGTATTCAATGACTCTGTTAAATTCAATTCCACAACTTGCGGTTAAGAGTACTTTTGGTTTGGCATCGTCAATCCGCACCGCCAATTCATTTGGTGCAAAACCACCAAAAACCACTGAGTGAACAGCACCTAATCTGGCACAAGCGAGCATAGCGATCGCTGCTTCGGGAACCATTGGCATGTAAATGATTACTCGGTCACCTTTTTCCACACCTAAAGTTTTAAGTCCACCTGCGAAATTTGCAACTTTGTCACGCAACTCAAGAAAGGTGAATTTCTGTTGAGAGTCTGTTGCAGGTGAATCATAAATCATTGCCAGCTGCGTACCTCGTCCTTCTTCGATGTGTACATCCAGTGCGAGATATGACGTGTTTAGCTTTCCGCCGGAAAACCAGCGGTAAAGCCCGTGCTCGTCCTGAGAAAGAATTGTTTCCGGTAATTCATACCACTTGATCTGCTCAGCCTGTTCTCTCCAGAAAAGCTCCGGTTGTTCTATAGATTGCTGATATATATCAAGATAATTCATTATTTTCTCGTTTCATAATAAACGGTTTGAAATTCCTGCTGTGGGATATTAACTGTTCTCGAAATTCAAGTAACAGGACAGTTGGCAATCAAATCTTCAACAACAGAAGGATCAGCGAGTGTAGATGTATCACCGATGCTGTCGATTTCATTTCCCGCAATTTTACGCAAAATACGGCGCATTATTTTTCCAGAGCGTGTTTTCGGAAGTCCTGGCGCCCATTGGATTATGTCAAAAGTGGCAATCGGGCCTATTTCTTTTCGTACCATCTGTACCAACTCTTTTTTCAAATCATCAGTTGGTTCAACTCCGGAATTTAAAGTTACAAAAGCGTAAATTCCTTGTCCCTTTATTTCATGCGGAAATCCAACAATGGCTGCTTCTGCTACACTTCCATGCAGCACCACTGCAGACTCAAGTTCTGCAGTTCCCATACGGTGTCCTGAAACATTCAGCACATCATCAACACGTCCGGTAATCCAGTAATAACCGTCCTCGTCACGTCGGCAGCCGTCTCCGGTAAAATAAAGTCCTTTGTAGGTACTGAAATAAGTTTGTATGAAACGTTCATGATCACCATATACTGTGCGCATTTGTCCGGGCCATGGATGTTTTATACATAAATTCCCCTCAGTTGCACCTTCCAGTTCATTACCGTCTGCATCCACAAGGAGTGGTTGAATTCCAAAAAACGGACGGGTTGCTGAGCCTGGTTTGGTGCGTGTTGCTCCCGGCAGCGGAGTTATCATAATCCCACCGGTTTCAGTCTGCCACCAGGTATCTACTATCGGACAATTCTCGTGTCCAACAACACGGTGATACCAGAGCCATGCTTCCGGATTTATCGGTTCCCCGACTGTACCCAGCAAACGCAGTGAACTTAAATCACGTTTGTTGACTAACGCATCTCCTTCTTTGGCAATTGCGCGAATTGCGGTTGGAGCAGTGTAGAAAATGTTGACTTTGTGTTTGTCGCAAACGTCCCAAAAACGTCCGAAATCTGGATAATTTGGAACACCTTCAAACATCAGTGTCGTAGCTCCATTTGCCAGCGGTCCGTACAGAATATAGCTGTGTCCTGTAACCCAGCCTATGTCTGCGGTACACCAGTAAATATCGCCATCATGATAGTCAAAGACATATTGATGAGTCAGTGATGTGTAAACCAGATATCCGGCGGTGGTGTGTAAAACACCTTTTGGTTTGCCTGTGGATCCGGAAGTGTAAAGAATGAAAAGCGGATCTTCCGCATCCATTTCTTCTGCGGGACAATCTGCGGAGGCTTTGGCCATATCTTCATGGTAGAAATAATCCCTTCCTGACTGCATGTTGCAGTCATCATCTGTGTGCTTTACCACGATGCAGTTTTCGGTTTCTGTACCTTGCATTGCCTGATCCGCATTTTGCTTGAGTGGAATATTCTTACCTCCACGAACGCCGGCATTTGCCGTAATCAGCATTTTCCCGCCGCAATCAATAATCCGGTTTTTAAGAGCTTCAGCACTGAATCCGCCAAACACAACAGAATGTACCGCACCAATTCTGGTGCAGGCAAGACACGCTATTGCCAGTTCCGGAATCATCGGCATGTAAATCATCACACGGTCACCTTTTACGATGCCGCGGTTCTTCATTACATTGGCAAATTTGCACACCTCGGTGTGCAGTTCTTTGTAAGTGTAGCTTCTGTCAACGTTTGGATCATCCGACTCCCAAATCAACGCCTTTTGATTACCTCTTTTTTCTAAATGACGATCGATACAATTATAAGAAACATTAAGTTTACCTCCTTCATACCAGCGGATATGACCCTTGTTGTAGTCCCAGTCGAGTGTGTTGTCCCACTTCTTGAACCAATCTAGCCGCTCTGCCTGTTTGTCCCAAAAAACTTTTGGTTCATTCACAGACTCATCGTACATTTTTAAATACGTCTCGTTATCAATCCACGTTTTTGCTTTGGCTGTTGCAGGAACTTCAAAAATCTTCTGCTCACTCATTTTTCTCTCCCAAAATTGGAATTTAATAT
>JAPKDT010000296.1 GCA_028822475.1 SAR324 cluster bacterium | reverse complement strand
GTTTTGGCTAGTCTCGCAGACAGCAACTTACCACCAATCGACCAAAATACGGCCATATTTTACAAGCGTTATGTGATTGACGAGGAATACGGTGGACTGGCTTTTGAGAAGGAGGGCGCGAGGTGTGCAGAATTATTCAACGATCCTAAGATCAAAGTCATGATTATGGGAAATCACGGTGTACTTGTTATCGGCTCAAATGTTGCCGACACTTTTAATAGGCTTTATTATTTTGAACGTGCTGCAAAAACCTACATTAAAGCCCTCGGCACCTCAAAATCATTACGTGTCCTCTCTGATGAAATTGCTGAAAAAACGGCACATGAACAGGAAAATTATCCTGATTACGCTGAAAAACATTTTGCAGAATTAAAAGCAATTCTTGATGCAGAAGAAGCGTCTTATAGATTGTAAATATTAGCTTAATATTAATAACAACTCTGTCATAAATAGCCTAAAACAGTTTCTTTTAGAAGCAAGCGAACAATTTTGTAGTTGTTGCAAAAATAATAAAAAAGATTTCATACTACTTTCGAGATGACAAGGCATTCGATAGCAATGACCATGTAGCTAAATATCCGATGATATTTTCATACCTAGATGGCAAATTTATGTGCCGGGTGGAATTGAAACTATTTGCAAGAACGTTAAACTTAATTACGGAATTAATGATGAAAACAGTCAGTTTTACAAAAATGGAAGACGGTACTGCAGAGGAATATGCTTTCCTTGACTCACTATACTATCAGTACCGGAATGGAGTTGCGGACATGTTACTGACTTTGCTTAAACAGATGCAAGGGGATCGTTTAGGCTACAAGGTGGACCGTTACACACATTCCCTGCAAACTGCCACACGAGCGGAACGAGATGGAGCCGATCAAGAAACTGTTGTCTGCGCTTTGCTGCATGATGTAGGAGATCTCCTTGCTCCGGACAATCACAGTGAAGTCGCTGCTGGAATTCTACGTCCTTATGTCAGTGAAGGGAACTACTGGATTCTCAAGCACCATGGACTGTTTCAAGGTTACTACCATTTCCACCATATGGACAAAGACCGAAATCTCCGGGACAGATTCAAGGGGCATCCGCACTATCAGGCTTGCGTTGATTTCTGTCAACGATGGGATCAATGTTCTTTTGATCCGGAATACGATACCTTGCCGCTCGCACATTTTGAACCCATGGTCAGACAAATCATCCAAAAGCCGGTAAATATTTTTGAATGACTTATTTTTTAAAAATATAGTTTCTCATTCATGCTGGCTTCGTATAAAAAGTTAAAATCCTCCCCGCACGCACCCTAAATCAGCAACCCTGAAATTAATAAAGTCATAAGCTATTTATATGCGGTGATATTTCTATCATTGATAAAAACCGTAATGATATTAGTTTTATCTGTTAGATAAGATTTATCATATCACTCAAAATAATACTTATTCAGGACTAGTTACAGTATATTTGTTCGCCATAACCTCAATTTTAAATACAGTTGGACAGGAAGTATTCCGGGGTATTGTGCTACAATCTTTTAATCATCAATCTTTATTTATTTTTAAAAAATTATAGAAAACTTATGTCTGAGAAGATTAATCGTCAAATTGTTCTGGCCAAACGGCCTACCGGCAAACCGGAATCCGTTAATTTTCGTCTGGAGGAAACCTCAATGCCGGTTCCGAAAGACGGACAGGTTTTGTGCAAAACTATTTATCTATCGCTTGATCCTTACATGCGTGGGCGAATGAATGCGGGTAAGTCCTATGCGCCACCGGTAGAAATCGATGAAGTTATGGGCGGCGGTACTGTCGGTCAAGTAATTGAATCAAAAAACTCAGAATTCAGAGCTGGTGATTTTGTTTTTGGTTACGGCGGTTGGCAAGAGTTTTGGGTACAACAGGGCAAGGAATTGAAAAAAGTTGATTCGCAAATTGCACCCATTTCCACCGCGACTGGTGTTTTAGGAATGCCGGGCGTTACTGCTTACACTGGTCTACTCAACATTGGTCAGCCCAAAAAAGGTGAAACGGTGGTCGTGGCGGCGGCATCCGGAGCGGTAGGTTCGGTGGTGGGGCAAATCGCACACATTAAAGGTGCGAGAGCAGTCGGCATTGCGGGTTCTGAGGAGAAATGTAAATTTGTCACAGAGGAACTTGGCTTCGATGCTTGCGTCAATCACAATAGTCCGGATTTCGCTGAAGCGCTCAAAGTTGCTTGTGCTGATGGAATTGATGTTTATTTCGAAAATGTAGGTGGAAAAGTGTTTGAAACAGTGTCGCAGTTGTTTAACGATTTTGCCCGAATTCCTGTCTGCGGAATTATTTCAGCATATAACGCAACCGAACTGCCTCCCGGTCCAAACCTGACGCCTTTGCTGATGCGGGACATCCTCGTTAAGCGTCTTACGTATCGGGGCTTTATCGTCTGGGATTATGCCAGTCAAGAAAAAGAAGCACTAACGGAACTGGCAAACTGGATCAAGGAAGGAAAACTTCATTACCGTGAAGATATTGTTGATGGTCTTGAAAATGCCCCTGAAGCTTTCATTGGACTTCTCGAAGGAAAAAACTTTGGTAAATTGGTGATC
>JAPKDT010000295.1 GCA_028822475.1 SAR324 cluster bacterium | reverse complement strand
TCAGTTGTCCGTCGTGAAAAAATGCTTCGTCTGGAAGTCCTGGAATTCTACTGAGGATGGTTGCGTTACTTTCTGGAATGCACTCAATGGCCATGGCGTTCAATGCAGCACCTTCCGGATGATTCCATGAGTCAGCTGGTCCTGAAAATTGCCTCTCTTTCCTGCCGCCTAGATGCTCCAAAACCGTTATTATGCTTTTGCCAAAGCCTCTT
Source organism: SAR324 cluster bacterium (assembly GCA_028822475.1). Lineage (GTDB taxonomy): Bacteria > SAR324 > SAR324 > SAR324 > NAC60-12 > Arctic96AD-7. Next base: position 2,378 of record JAPKDT010000295.1, on the reverse strand, counting down.
TCGCAAAGCAGTTTTGCTGCTTGTTCCGGACTTTCTTCACCCTTACTGAGGACGAGTAATTTTGCCCCTGGCTGCACGAATGGATGCAGCATCTCAACTGGACGACCGTGAATCGTCAGTGTTTCAACATCCGGAAGTGACCAACCAATTCGTGAACACATCAGCGAAAAAGTGGTCAACGCAGGCTTGATCCAGATTTCTTCAATCGGCAAATGCCGCAACAATTTGGTTGCAATTCCATAACACAACGGGTCCCCACTAGCCATGATCGCTACTTTTTGAACGCTTGCAGAGTCCTCTGGTCGCCAACTGACTATTTTTGAAACTGCCTCGCGTATCGGTGAAGACCAAACGATACGTTCTCCTTCCCAGTCTTTCGGAAGCATCTTCAGATGACGCTCTCCGCCAAGCACGATTTCCGATTCATAGAGCAAGTCACGTGCATCGGCAGATAAATCGTCCCAGCCGTCTTCACCAATTCCAATTACACACAGCCATTTTTTTGAAATATCAGGCATTTTAACTCTGAATATTAATGTTATTAGCCACAGATATTTCAACTTTCTTTGCTAAAGCATTAACCGCCGCCGCTGCCATTGCGCTGCCGCCTCGTCGTCCGGATAGTGTCAAAAAAGGCACGGCTCCCACGCATTGTTTTACGAGCAATTCTTTTGATTCCGCAGCACCGATAAAACCAACGGGGAATCCAAAAATAACAGCTGGAGGTTCTACTCCTTCTGCTAGTATTTCCAGCAACCGAAACAGAGTTGTTGGTGCATTGCCTACGGCTACAACTGCACCGGCAAGTTGTGGCCTCCAAAATTCCACTGCTGCCGCTGAGAGTGTTGTTTCCATTTTGTCTGCAAGTGGAGCACATTCCGGATGGTTATTCCAACATTTAACTTCGTTATTTGCAGACAGACGCGAACGAATAATTCCTTCTGCCACCATCCTGGAATCGCACAAAACAGGAGCGCCTTTAAGCAGTGCGGCATATCCTGCTTGTGCAGCGTCCGGAGTAAAAACCAGATCCTCCACAATATCCGGCATTCCGCAGGCATGAATTAAACGCACTGTGAGGTCAGCAATATCTTCCGGTAGTTTTGATAAATCCGCTTCCTTGAGGATTGTTGCAAATGATTGACGATAAATTTCTTTCGGATCTCGAAGATAATCCCCTGTCATTCGGCACCAGACTTTCCAGATTTTTCTTCCAAAGTTACAGGACCCAAAGGATGATCTGCATGTGGGTATGGATGGTGTCCATGGTTGTGGCTATGATCGTGTGAATGTTCGTGAACATGAGAATGTGCATCCTCGACCTCATCTGAGCTTTCGTCCGTCCCTGTTCCAACTCCTTCAACGTGGTGATGATGACTTTCCTGGCGCAGACCAACTTCATTTTCAAAACCCAAAAACTGCTCCCGGTATTTGCAAAGCTGGCAGTTCATGTTGTTTTCACCATTTCTGATTTCTTCAACCCGCTCCGCAAATGCGTCCAAAACCAGCGGATGATCGTTAAGATAAGAAGCTTTGATGAATTCTATTTCCGGATGTTTGGCTGCCACAATGTCAGTGTAATGGTAAATGCGTTGAACGAGAATTCCTGTAAACAAAAAATACGGGAAAACTACTATCCGTTTGTAACCCAAACGTGTCGCGTGTTCCAGTCCCGGCTCCACCAAGGGAAAAGTCACTCCGGAATAAGCCGTTTCCGCCCATCCAAGTCCAAGTCCTTCCCAAAGCATCCGGGTCACTTTTGCCACATTAGAATTTGCGTCCGGATCAGAAGCGCCCCGTCCAACCACGACCAACAAAGTATCCTCACGAGAAACTCCGTCTCCGGCTTTCTGCAAAGCATCTTCAACACGTTCGCCGGCTGCGCGAATCAGTTTGAGATCGATTCCCAATTCCCTCGCATACGAAATTTCCAATTCCGGATTTTGTGTTTGGTAGGCGTTTAATACGGAAGGTATATCGTTTTTTGCGTGACCTGCAGCAAACAACATTCCGGGAACAGCCAAAACCTTGCGTATACCTTTGGCCCTCAACGCATCCAAACCTGTGCGAATCACAGGAGTTGCAAATTCCAAAAATCCCCAATCCGTTTCATATTGCGGCAGTCGTTCTTTAAGTCCCTTCGCGACCGCTTGAAATTCTTCAACTGCTCCTGTATCTCGACTTCCGTGTCCACAGACCATTACACCGTATTGCTTTTTCATATCTCTCAGTTAGTTTTGATTGTTTCGCAAAAGCCTGAAATCCACACAGACATTTCTACTTATGTAAAATATTAATGATATTAGCAACATAGTCTATGCATGATTTCTAGTTTAGCTCTAAATGAAACGGTTTTAGGACTTTTTACAAAGATATCA
>JAPKDT010000294.1 GCA_028822475.1 SAR324 cluster bacterium | reverse complement strand
TAATTTAGTTTATAATTATTTATACAAAACAAAAGAGGATCCAAATAATCTGTAAATCAGCAAGAAGTATTATGAAAACACATAAATTATTATACTTATATCTGACGCTAAGTCTCTTAATTAGTTCATTCTTTTTTTCAAATAGCAGTTCTGCAAAATCTGCACGCGCCATAGTCGGCCCCATCTCTATCGTTGGGCAAGTGTCTGCTGGGAAAAAGCAAATCCTCTTTAACCGTTTCAGAGAACAGTTGAATAAGAGCTACCAGCTAGTTTCGCACAAAGTATTGGAGTTGATTTCGGAAAAGGGACTTTCCAGCATTGATATTGAAGACTGCACTAACAGTAAATGCGTAAGGAGTGTTTTAAGTTTTGTGAAAAATTTACGTCAACAATTCAATACAGATGAACTTTTTTTGTTACAGCTTGTCCAAATAAAAAGGGAGACTCAACTTAGTTTAAAACTTACTTCATTGTCACAACCTGAAGTTACGAGGAAAATAGTCACTCAGACTTGTCAGGAGTGTAATCTTGAAAAATTGAAGTTGCAAGTAGATATAATAGTACAAAGGATGCTTGAAAAAATTGTACACGAAGACGTTGCGCCGAGGAAAGAGGCCGTGGCCTCAGAACAAGTTGCGCCAATGAGAGGCGAAATTGCTTTGCCGGAAGAAGTTAACAGGCAGAAACCAGCGAAGCGGCTTGAGCTTTATAAAAAGAAAACTCCGGAAGCACCTACGTCGAAAACTTATATAGCGGACCGTAATTCATATAACCGTCAAATCAGCAAATTACTGCTTGATGTAACCTATGCTCTTCAAATTTTCCGCAGCGGAATGTTTGTGCAGCTTGAAGTCAGCATCGATCCGTCAGGTACAGTTGTTAATCAAAAAATTATTAAAAGCAGTGGTTCGCATGATTTTGATGATACTGCTATTATGTCTTTGGAGGAAATTCAGTTTGCTCCACTTCCGGAAACAATGCTGAAATTCGGCAATTATGTTGTCATTTTGCAAATCCAGAATTCCAGATAATTTTTCAAAAGCAGACACAGAGCAATAATCCACAAACTACAAATGTTTTCAGGTTTTCCACAAACTCTTCGGCGTTACGGTTTTGATACAGATGTACGTGTCCTGATGGAACTGTACAGCACCATGGAAATTGGGTTGATCACCAATCTCGGTTCACTGTTTGACATCGGACAGCATTTGATTTGTAAATCGCGACGGGAAATCGCACCCTACACACTTGCGTTCTGGGATCATTTTTTGGGAATCGATTCAACCAACTATAACAGCATTGATGATGCGATCCGCAACTCTTCCGCATTTGAACATTGGCTCAGTCAAAAACTGGAAACCGGAAAAATAGCCGGTGAGTTTGATTACGAAAAACTGATTGACGAATTTTTGAATGAAACACTGCAGTCGGATTTGCAGGCAAATATTCAGAAAGAGCTCGACGCACGAAAGCACATTGATGAGGACAATCCGGATTTGAGCGATCGAGAGCAAAAAGGACCTCAGGGACCACCACAGGTTGGTGATAAGATGGTGGATTATTCAAAAATTTCTCTGGAAGAGTTGATGGAACGTATGAAGCGCGTGGCGGAGCAACAAAAAACCGAGCACAGCGGTGGCGGACATTGGATCGGCAGCCATGGTTTTTCGCCTTATGGACATTCCGGAAAAGGCCTGAACGGAATCAGGGTTGGTGGACCGGCTCATGCTGGAACGGCACGCAAGGTTCTTGGTGATCCCTCATTTTATCCGATTGATCTGGATGCGCCGATTACTGATAACAATATGGACGCCGCACTGCAGGCACTCCGGAATATTGAGGACATGCAGCCGGACAGGAAACTGAATGTGAAACGTACTGTGGAGGAAACCGGACGCAATGCCGGAATTGTCATTCCTCATTTTTTGCAGGAACAGCAGGACCGTACTAAGGTTTTGCTTTTGCTGGACAACGGTGGAAATTCAATGTGGGTTCATGCCCAAAAAGTTCAAACACTGTTTGCAAAAATCAAACGCCGTTTTCCGCAGGACTTAAAAACTTACTATTTCCACAATGCTGTTTACGATCAGGTTTATGAAGACGAGGCCCGTCGCAAACCGTTAACTCTCCGGAGAGTAATGGAGAACAGTCCGGACTATCGTGTTTTCATCGTTGGTGACGCTTACATGGCGCCTCATGAATTGCTGTCACCATTTGGTTCCATTGAATTTCGGGAAGAATCGTCCACACCAAGTCTGGCAAATTTAAAAACCCTGCACGAGCATTTCCCCTATGTTGTCTGGATAAACCCTACTCCCAAACAATACTGGAACCGCACGGTCGCACCATATGTTCAAAAGGTTTTTAAGATGGAACCGCTCACGATAAACGGAATCCTTGAGGCCGCGAAATACATGAACGGGATCAAACATTTTTAGGTATGGACTTCTATATAGTGTAAAAAGGTAAACACATAATACTTGATTACCGCTGGCATAAATCCAGTTCCGGAAAGTTTTTTTCAGGGGCATGGATTTGGAATGCGGTTATGAATTTCATCAATCGAGTCTAGCACTTCTTTAGAAAGATCTAATTCAGCGCTGGCCAGATTTGATTCCAGTTGTTTGACTGAGGTGGCTCCCAGTAATA
>JAPKDT010000029.1 GCA_028822475.1 SAR324 cluster bacterium | reverse complement strand
TCTTTCGCAGCTAAGACTTCGAAAGATTCTAATAAAAAAATAATACATTAAATAAATTAACTAAGCAATAATATTTTTCAAGAGATTTCTAACTGCAGAATGACAATCAAAACTAGATTCAGTGTATACAAAATAAGCAATTCACCCAAGCTACAAAAAAAAATATTAAAATTTAAAAAATAAAGCACTTTTAGCGAATTTTGCTTTTTTTTCTTTTTCGCTAAATTATCATGATTTAAATCTTTTTCTCAGTCAGAGCAAAAGTCTCAATCCGGGAGCAAAAATTCATTCCGGAATTACTAACATGACAATCAGGAGTTCCCATGTCGAACAATACACAAATGCAAAGTCTGAATGAAGAATGGTCTAACAATCCACGCTGGCAAGGTGTTGATCGCCCCTATGGAGCTGAGGATGTCAACAAGCTGCAGGGCACACTGAAGGTAGAACACACCTTGGCTAGAGTCGGAGCAGAACGTCTGTGGGACTTAATGCAGGAAAACCCTTATATCCACACGCTTGGAGCTTTGACTGGAAATCAGGCTGTACAACAGGTGCAGGCAGGACTGAAGGCAATTTATCTTAGTGGATGGCAAGTGGCTGCAGACGCAAACACTGCCGGAGAAATGTATCCTGATCAAAGTTTATATCCAGTTGACAGTGTACCTAACGTTGTACGCAAAATAAATAATGCTCTCACCAGAGCTGATCAGATTGATCACAGTGAGGGCCGGAGTGATGTACATTGGTTTGCTCCAATTGTTGCTGACGCAGAAGCAGGATTTGGTGGTGTGTTGAATGCCTATGAACTAATGAAGCACATGATTGAAGCAGGTGCCTCCGGAGTTCATTTTGAAGACCAGTTCGCATCTGAAAAGAAATGTGGACACATGGGCGGGAAGGTTCTTGTCCCAACTTCTGAATTTATCCGCAAACTAACTGCAGCAAGACTCGCGGCAGATGTAATGGGAGTACCGACAGTACTAATGGCTCGAACTGATGCCAACAGTGCTAAGTTGTTGACAAGTGACGTTGATCCGGCTGATCAAGAATTTATTGCGGATAAGGAACGTACTCCAGAAGGGTTTTTCCGGATGAATGGAGGCATTGAATGCGCGATTGCACGTGGTCTGGCTTATGCCCCACACTGTGACCTTTTATGGTGTGAAACTTCAACACCAAACTTGGCAGAAGCAAGTAAGTTCGCAGACGCGATCCATGAAAAATATCCTAACCAGATGCTGGCCTATAACTGTTCACCATCTTTCAACTGGAGTATGCATCTCGATGATCTGACGATTGAGAAATTCCAGCAAGAAATCGGAGCAATGGGTTACAAATTTCAATTTGTGACACTCGCCGGATTTCATGCTTTGAACACAAGTATGTTCGAATTGGCAAAAGGCTACAGTACACGCGGAATGGGTGCTTATTCCGAACTGCAAAAACGTGAATTTGAACTTGCAGAAACAAAAGGTTTCAAAGCAGTCAAACATCAAAGTTTTGTGGGTACAAGTTATTTTGACGCAGTGCAGAACACCGTGGCTGGAGGAGAGTCTTCAACTGCAGCACTGAAGGAATCAACTGAGACTGCTCAATTCAATAAACGTGCTGCCTGATTAAAACTGAGGCTTGAATAGCAATTGAGCTTCTGTCTTGTTTACTTCATGCTCTGAGCGGAGATAAAAATTTAATATACTTCCCTCGGCGTTCTAATATTGATATAGAAGGAATGACAAGGAGCATAGAAAATTCCGTGCCTAACGGACTGTTTTGCGGCGTTGCCGTGTGCGGTAACGGTAAACAAAAACACCGATAATGCCGACAATTAAAGGTACTAGCAGCATGTTCAGCAGGAGTAATCCTTGACCAAGCAACTCGATATCCTGTCGCAAAATCTTACGGACATCTCTTAATTTACGGCGCGCCTGCCGTTCCTCCTCCCTAAATTGCTGAATTTCCTCTTGAACTTCCGGAGGTAAAATAACTTCTTGCTGACCTTTATTTCCTGCAGATTCGAGCAGACCGTTCAAACGCTGCTGAACTTCATCCAGTTGTGAAAGCAGTTGTTTTTCCTCAACTTGATGAAGGAGTTGAGCCTGTTTCTGCATGGCCAGTAAACGTGTAAAAGGCCTTGAAAAACGACCTCTTGAACGAATACTCATCAAGGCTTCATTTCCAGAAAGATGCTCTGTGGCATTAAGCATCAGATTCAAATTGTCATTTGTGGGCTGGATGATGCTCTGTCCGAGAAAATTCAGTTTCTGCACAGAAAATTGATCTGAGAGAAAATCAACATCACTGAAGAGCAAAATCGAATTACGTTCCGTGGATTCGTTCAGGTGCGTGTACTTGAGCTTAGTTTCTGCTTCACTTTCGTCTCCCACCGCCTGAGCTTGAGGATCTTTTTTTTCTTTGACCGGCTGACCATTTGGAAAGGCACTGCTAAATATTCCGGCAGTAATTGCCATCACTGCTTTCGTGCTGCCGTCAACTTGCATATCACGTGAGAGTTGATCCGGAGCGGTAAATCGAAGTTGGAACGCATCGATCAAACCGCTTTGCTCAGAAAGTGAAAGTAGCGCTGTAAATTCAGTTTTGCTCTCAGCAGCCTTACTAAATGAGCCTGCCTCAACAAAAAGCAGATTTTCCAGTTGAGCAGTAATCGGATGTTCCTGATCCAGTGACTGGGTACGGAAAGTCATCCACATAGGAAAACTGACTACACCCTTTCCGGTATTGACTTGAGTTGCATGCAGACGATCTCCCGCAACTTTAGTTGAGTCATAGGCCACGCCCCAAGTTTTGAGTAAAATCGGCAGGTCACTGGCAAGCTGAGGTTGCTGACCAAACTGATTTTCCGGAGAAGTCATATCTGCTCTAGCATTTGGATCAAGCAAAACAACAAGTCTCCCACCGCGTAGTACATACTGATCCAGTGCATACTGCAACCGTGGACTAAAGCCCCGTGGGTGCAGGACAATCAGCAGGCTAATATCATCCGGAATTTCTTCTGTGGTCAATGCTAAATTTTCCACCGATACAGATTTTTCCAATTCACTCTGAAAAACCCATTTCTGTGCAGGAGGCTGTCCGGGAATCCTCGATCTCCCGCCTTGAAGATTCATTGCACTCAACAAACCAACTTTTGCAGTAGATGTCGAACTTACTTTTTGAATAGCTTGTGTAATATCATATTCCAGAAATTCCTGCCTGCGTTGATCAAAATATGGCAGTAGCATTTCCTGATCAAGCATTGAGACAACTGCCCCAAAATAAACAGTGTTTCCAGAAGGCAGAGTGATGCTTTTGATTCCGTATTTCTTTGCCCACTCTTCTTCCTCTGTATCCGGTTTTGGATCCGAAATTTCCAGAATTACCTGACCCTTTGAGATTGCAGCATATTCCTCAAGCAATTCCCGTACACGTTGTGCATAAGTTTTGAAGTTTTGAGGCAGTTCCGCATTATCGCTGGAATAATAAAAGTTAATCCGGACAGGCTCCTTCAAACTTTCCAGAATCTTGCGTGAACCGTCTGAAATAGTGTAAAGACGCTCCTCTGTCAGATCAAAACGTAAAGGAACAAAAGACGCCATCACATTGACAGCGACTAAACAAATCAGCAGCAGCACTATACTACCCAAGGTGTTAGACAACGAAACTTCTTTCATTTTTGTTTAAAGTTCTACGTTCTTTTGACAAAATTTTGCAGCAGCAGAAAATGAAATATGTGCTTGAATCAGGATGCTTTGTGCGATTCAAGAACTACTACATTTAACATCAGCATGATGACAATAATTGAAACAAAATAAATTAAATCTCTCAGATCAACCACTCCTCTACGGATGGCATCGAAATGAGTGGTGAAACTAAATTGACTAACAAAATCACTTATCCATACAGGAAAAATTGCATTCAGGCTTTCACTCAAGACTCCCCAACCTAACAAAACTAGCACCAGACAGATATTGACACTGAGGATAAAACTGATAACCTGATTTTTTGTCAGTGCGGAAGTGAAGCTGGCAATCGCCAGATAGGAGCCTGCCATCAGGAAACTTCCTAAATATCCTGTGACGATTGGCCCATTGTCTGGGCTTCCCAGAAAATTCACAGTTAAAATCATCGGAAAAGTGAGCAGCAGTGAAATACCGATAAATAACCAGGCAGCAAAAAATTTTGCAAAGACTGTTGTCGTCAAACGTACCGGAAATGTGAGCAGCAGTTCACCTGTACCTGTGCGGCGTTCCTCTGCCCAGAGACGCATACCTACAGCAGGAATCAGGAACAAATAAAGCCACGGATGAAAAAGGAAAAAGATTTCAAGACTCGCTTGTTGAGAATTGTAAAAATTCCCCAGAAAAAACGTGCAGCCTGCATTAGCCGCTAAAAAAATAATTATAAATACATAAGCCACCGGCGAGCGAAAATAAGCCAGTAGTTCACGTTTAAATATTGGATAAAATCCGTTCATAGCCAATCATTAATGTTTCAGTTTCTGATGTAGGGTAAATCTCGGGCTGTCAATCTTTTATTGTTGGTCTGTTGTAGTAAGTTCACGAAACACTTCATCCAGTCGCCCTCGATCCACATTAAAGTTTTCTATCGGCATATTCTGGGCAAAAATATATTTTTCTACCTGTAGTGCTATTGATTCCTTTTTTTGTGGATACAAACGCATTGTAATAACACCATCACGTTTCTCAGGTACACGTTCAACTGAGTAAATAAAATCCAGCTCATTAAAATCTTTCAACAACTGTGTCGGATCTGCAGCATTTACACTTACCGTGACAGAATTACGGTACAACGATTGAGACATCAGTTCATCCGGAGTTCCATAACCCACAACTTTACCAGCTGAAATTATCATAGCACGTGTGCAAACTGATTCAACTTCCTCTAAAATATGTGTTGAAATCAAAATTGTACGTTCCTCACTCATGTCTTTAATCAATGAGCGGACCTCATGTTTCTGATTTGGATCAAGCCCATCCGTAGGTTCATCAAGAATCAGCACAGGTGGATCATGAATCAAAGCCTGAGCAAGACTGGTACGCTGCCGGAAACCTTTGGAGAGAGTCTCTATCATTTGATCCTTGACATCTCCGAGAGCGGTCATTTCGATCACAACACTGACTCTTCTTTGAAGTTCCTTACCGCTGTAACCGCGGATCTCGCCGACAAAACGGAGGAACTCTCCTACCAGCATTTCATCATAAGAAGGCGCGCTTTCAGGAAGATAACCAATTTGAGCACGTACCTGAAGAGGATTGTCCAGAATACTAAAGCCGCATATATCAGCAGTTCCTGAACTCGGAGGGATAAAACAGGTCAGCATTTTCATAGTTGTAGATTTGCCTGCACCGTTCGGCCCTAGAAAACCTAAAACTTCTCCGCGCTGAACCTCAAATGAAACTTGATCGACTGCTTGGAAGTTGTTAAAATTTTTGCTCAGTGCTTGAACACGAATCATAAAGAACCTAGACTAAAAATACTATAGACTATACTGTGGATAATAAAATAACTATTCTATTACTTGCAGATTTTTGTATCAAGACAAAACACAAAACACAACAAATGACACAGCATTAAGATTTTCTAAAATCGTGTAATTTAGAGACTAAAGAGAAATAGTTGAAAACAAGCAAAATGAGCCGTTCCCATATCAATCCTGAACTATCAGATTCATCAACTACAGTAGAGCTTCCTCTTGTAAATCCTGAGTTGGAAGGAGGAAATTTTTTTTGGGAAGGTGGAGATGATGGTGTGCTTTTGCTACATGGCCTTACCGCAACAACGGCTGAGGTTCGTCCACTGGCCAAGCGTTTTCATGATGAAGGTTTCACTGTCTCAGCAGTGTTGCTTCCAGGGCACGGAACAACACCGGAGAAACTGAATCAAACTCATCGCAGGGAATGGATTGCAGTCTGTGAAAAAGCCTATGCTGAACTACAGAAAAAATGTTCAAGAGTGATTGTGGGCGGTGAGTCTACCGGCAGCATCCTTGCCCTGCATCTTGCCTCAGAACATCCTGAAATTAAAGCTCTGCTGCTGTATGCTCCGGCAATGAAGCTGGCCTCCTCACTGCTGAGTAAATTTTTTATGATTGTCGCTTCTCCTTTCGTTTTTGCTGTACCAAAAAAAGCAGAAGATGAAAGAAACGCTATGCCGTGGCAGGGTTACAAAGTCAATCCCCTCAAAGCAGGTGTACAACTGCTTAAATTACAACTCGAAACCGAAAAGCGGTTGCCTCGAATTTATCAGCCGATTCTGATTATCCAAGCAAATTTGGATGAAACTGTTGATTTAAAAAGTGGTGAAATAATTTTCCGTGGTGTTCAGTCTGCTGTCCGTGAATCTCACTGGATGGAGAAATCAAAACATGTTGTCATTCTTGATCAGGAGTTTGAAGAGGTCACTTCAATAACTATGAAATTTGTTAATAAAATATTTCAGTAGTCACCTTCAACACCTTTTTTCTTGAGGTCAGACTTTTATGTGCTAAACTGTGCGACAAAGAAAATATCTGTTTCAAAAAAAGTCTGAGACACACAAAATCATATCGAAAGCATTTCTTTTTATCACGAACGTATGACCTGTCATCACGAATTTAGAGATAGATCTTAATTATATCTGCATAATAGCATAGGCAAGATTTCTTATTTCATAAGCAATGACACGTTATTTTAACTTTTAGGACTTCGTCATCAATAATCCAAGTTAAACAGAATCCGCAACTTTCTCAAATCAGCAAAACAACATGAAACCAAGCACTTATTCACATTTCGTAGAAGTAGCCCGGCAAAGGGCGGTGGAACATCCTGAGAGAGACTGTGTTATTTTCCTCGAAGATGGAGAAAACAAACTGGACAGCAGCGGGAATTCTGCTTCGATGACTTATCAGGAAAATGATCAAGCAGCGTGTCAAGTAGCGGCATCACTGCAAAAGCGTGGAATTAAACAAGGTGAACGCGTACTGGTTATTCTGCCAAACAGTTTGGAATTCGTCAAAATTTTTTACGGTTGTTTGTACGGCGGAATACTCGCGGTACCTTTGTCAGAACCTGCAGGACCGCAAAATATGGAGGCTTATCTGGAAACTTTTTTGCCAACATTAAAAGTCAGCAGACCAAGTTTACTAATTGTAACTGCTCAACTGGCGGATTTTTTACGCAATCAATTACCTCCAGAATTACAAAAAGTTTTCGCCGGACTCGAGATCGCGACTGATCAGGAAATACTTGCTGAAACATCCGGCGAGTATTCCGCACCAGAAATTAAAGCTGAGGATACAGCATATTTACAGTTCACCTCCGGAAGCACAGGTACACCTAAGGGCATCATGATCGGGCACAGTAACTTGATGGCAAATCTGGAAGAAGCCCGTAAGTTCATGCAGCTTGAAGAGGAAGACGGCACTGCGGTCTGGTTACCGCTGTTTCATGATTTTGGCTTAGCCGCCGGGCTGATGGGCGCACTTTATTCCGGAGGCTTCACGGTTTTGATGACACCTGCTCATTTCATCCGTAAACCACTGCGTTGGCTCGCGGCAATGTCCAAATTCAAATGCGCTCACAGTTATGTACCTCCCTTCGCGCTCGATTTATGCCTGAAAAAAATCTCGAATGAAGAACTCCAACAACTCGATTTGTCCTGTATGGTTTCTGTAACAGACGGTTCAGAACCGGTTCATTATTTACCAACCAGGAAATTTAATGAACGTTTCGCCGCATGCGGATTAAAAGCGGATGTCATCCGTCCTGGATTTGGAATGGCGGAAATTGTGATTATGTTTTCAGGCAGCAAAACCGGACTCCATGGACTTTGCGTCGATCGGCATGTTTTAGAAACAGAAGGTAGGGTCAAAGTCCTGAGTGAGGATGCTCCGGATGCAGACAAAAAAATGCTGGTCAATCTTGGCTCACAAATGGACGGTCACGAAATTGTTATAAAAGGCGCTGAGAATCAAGCTCTTCCGGAAGGAGAAGTCGGCGAACTGATGGTCAGCGGACCCTCAGTTGCTCAAGGTTATTACGAAAACAAACAGGCAACCGAAGATATTTTTCTGCAAAAAATTAAAGGAAAAGAACAACCCTTTCTGGCAACGGGTGACACTGCTTTGCTTTGGAAAGGAGAGCTTTATTTTGCAGGCAGAATCAAAGACATCATCATTATCCGTGGGAGAAATTATTATCCGCATGATATTGAACTGGTACTTGCAGGAGTTGAAGAATTACGCCCAGGATGTTTGATGGCTTATGCTTCCGGAGCAGAAGATGAGTCAGAACATTTAGCCGTTGCAGTAGAGGTTCGTGCGGATTTGCTTAAAGATCTGGAGGTTTTCAGTAAATACGTTTTGACTTCCATTGATCAGAAAATCATTGAAATCGTCGGCAAACATTTTCAAATAGCACCCACTGAAAGATTGTATTTGAAACCTGGTACTATTGCCAAAACTTCTAGTGGAAAAATAAAGCATCTACGTAACCGTGAGACTTTTGGGGAGGAAACTTTTGCAGGACTAATTGAGCGTGTTTCCAGTTCAGCGGAGACCGATGATTTTGCCGTGGAAGAAAATAAACCTTCGCTTGAGACAGAACTGACTACACTTTTCAAAAAAGTTGTTTCCCTAGAACTGGAGCTGGATCAGCCAGTTTTGGACTGTGGAGCAGACTCTGTGGTGATTGTTGAGTTTATTGATCAGGTGGAAACGAAATATGCTGTCAGTCTTGAAATTGAAGATGAAACAACCCTGCGGGATATTATTGGGCAGCTTAAATCAAGTTAAAGGATATTTTAGTAAAGACGGATGTTGTGATTTTAGAGCAAGCTAAAACTCAAATGCCTTGTCATGACTCAGGCTTGGAATACGCTTACGCGTGGAATCGACCTCTTCCAGATCAATATTAACATTGATAAATCCTGAATCTGCTCCTGCGTCCGCTAGTACTTCACCCCAGGGATTTATGATCAATGAATGTCCATAGCATTCTCCTCCTCCTTCAACCTTGCCGACAGCACAGGGTGCGACCACAAAAGCTCCGTTTTCTATGGCACGTGCCCTGTTGAGTACATGCCAGTGAGCCTCACCTGTTTTTTTTGTAAATGCCGCCGGAACAAACAATATCTCTGCGCCTGCTTGTGATAAATCACGGAAAAGATGAGGGAAACGCAAATCATAACAGATTGTTTGTCCGAAACATCCTAAAGGCGTTTGACAAATAACAGCTGTCTCCCCGCCATGAACGGTTGCGCTTTCTCGATACAATTCATTTTCCGAGAGTTTGATATCAAAGAGATGAATTTTGTCATAGCGGCTGATGATGTTCCCAAAGTCATCAATTATGTAACTGCGGTTTAAAATCTTGTCCGCTGGACCGCTGATTGCGATTGAGCCTATGAGAATAAATTTTTTCTTGTTTTTTGCAAAGTCCCTGAGACCTTTTAAAACTGGATGATTTTCTTCAGTTTCAAATGGCGGAGCAAAAGCGGAACCTGCTGTTTTCAATCCACCGCAATATTCCGGAAGAGTAATAATATCCGCGCCGGCTGCTGTCGCCTTTTCCGCAAGTGAAATTGCTTCGTCAAGTGCTGCTTGAAAATCTGGCCTCGGACTGGTTTGTAGACAGGCGATATTGAACTGCCTTTTCGAACTAATCATGCTGAATTGCTTTCAATAATTGCTGAAAATCATCCGGTATCGCAGCCGAATATTCGACCCATTCGCCTGAAGACGGATGTTTGAAACCCAAAATTTCTGCATGCAGAGCCTGACGACGGAAATTAGCTATGGTTTGACTTAATTCTGCCGAAACTGACGGAAGCCTTTTCAATGGAGATTTTCCATATTGAGGATCACCAATTACCGGATGACCAATCGAAGTCAGATGCACACGAATTTGATGGGTACGTCCTGTTTCCAAGCGGCAGGCAAGTAATGTGGAAAACTCAAAACGCTGTAAAACACGCCAATGCGTTACCGCGTATTTTCCTTTCTCCCTTTCGGATTCCTCCGGATTTTCGTTTTCAACAATTGACATATCCTTGCGCCGCACAGGATGACGTCTCAAAGCCGCGTTTATAACTCCATGTTCTTTTTCGGGAACGCCCCAAACCATTGTCTGATACTGCCGTTTAACAGAATGTTCCTTGAACTGCTCAGATAAATTCTGGTGAGCATCATCTGTTTTTGCGACTACCAGTATTCCGGAAGTGTCTTTGTCCAGCCGGTGCACAATGCCCGGACGCAATACTCCGCCGATTCCGGAAAGATCCTGACAATGATGAAGTAAATAATTAACCAGTGTCCCTGAAGGATGTCCTGCCGATGGATGAACCACCACACCTGCGGCCTTGTTAATAACGATTAAATGTTCGTCTTCAAATAAAATATCCAGCTCTCCCGCTTCCGAAATGACTTCCGTTGATTCAGGAGGAGGAATAGTCAGCATAATCTCCTGTCCTGTACGAACTTTCCTGGAAGGCGACATTTCTGCTTTTCCGTTGAGTAAAACATTTCCAGATTTTAAAAGCCGCTGGGCTTGTGTCCGGGAAACTATCTCATCCAACGTTGACAACAATTGATCAAGCCGCTTTCCGTCTTCATCTTCTTGGATAAGGTGCTGTAAGTTCATTTTTAATTTTT
Source organism: SAR324 cluster bacterium (assembly GCA_028822475.1). Taxonomy (GTDB): domain Bacteria; phylum SAR324; class SAR324; order SAR324; family NAC60-12; genus Arctic96AD-7. Next base: position 3,048 of record JAPKDT010000029.1, on the reverse strand, counting down.
CGTTTTTCAGTTACGTTGATGGATAAGATTTAGAGGATTTTTTCGTTGCTGAAACGGTGCCGAATATAACAACATCTTATCAGTTTTAGATTTATCAAAGTACTAGCTTGTCAGCAACTTACTATCCGCCAATTTAGTCAGGGCACGGTCAATATTTTCCATCGACTGCGCGTAGCTTAAACGGATGTAACCCTCACCCATTGCTCCAAAATCACGTCCTGGTGCAATTGCAACACCTGTTTTTTCCAAAACTTCATGACAAAGATCCAGTGAAGTTTTTGAAGAATCCGGATACTTGTAAAACACATAAAACGCACCAGTAGGAGTGTATCCCGGATCCATTCCAAGTTCACGCATACGCTTCAAAACAAAAATGCGTCGCCGGTTGAATTCTGCTTTCATCTTTTCACAGTAAACTTTGCTTTTTTGCAGAACCGAAATTCCTGCTTCCTGCACAAACTCTGTTGCAGAGATCATCAAATTTTGGTGCAGTCTATCCGCGGCAGACATCCATTCTTTAGGTGTAATCATGTAACCGAGGCGCCAGCCTGTCATGGCGAAGTATTTTGAAAATCCGTTTATGGCAATAGTTTGCTTTGAAAAGCTCAAAAAACTACGCGGTGAATCCTCAAAACTCAAATCCGCATAAATTTCGTCAGAAATTACTGGAATGTCCAAATCAGCGAGGCTCTGCATCACTTCAGACGAAAAAACTACACCGGTTGGATTCATCGGTGAATTTATCAGAATGGCTTTAGTTTTTGCAGTTACTCTTTTTTTAAGTTCATCAGTATCCAATTGAAAACCGTCTTCGTAACGTAACTTGATCAGCACAGGCTCTGCACCGGCCAACCGTACAATATTTTCGTAACAGGCATAACAAGGATCTGTGAGAATGACTTGACTTCCTGGAGGAGCCAGAAGCCGAATTGCCAGATAGAGCAAAAGCGAAGAACCATTTGTTACAAGAACTTGTTCCGGCAGAATTTTGACACCGTAATCCTCTTCGTACTTTTTAGCAATTTCGTTTCTCAATCCTTCCAGTCCTTGAGAGAAGGTATATCCCGCAGAATTTTTTTCCATACTTTTACGCACAGAATCCGCTGCATCAAGCGGTGCGCTAAAATCTGGTTCACCAAATTCAAGATGAATAATGTCCCGGCCTTGTGCTGCCATTTTTTGGGCTTTGGTAAATATCTCCATTGCCAAAAAAGTACCGATGGAGTCAAGATGAGATGTTTGAGCTGTACTGATCATATTTTTTCTTTATTACTGTGGGTTTCTCTGAAACGGTCAAGACTACAAGTCTTATTTAACAATATTAGTAACATGAGGTAATTATTTAAAAACGAGTTTATAATCAAAATTTGTTAACACGTTTATTTTCACCAAGTTTAAAACGTTTTGCTCCGTCAAGGTATTTCAAACCATCTTCATAACTGTGTGGTAATATTTGCGGAACACGCTGTGATTTTCCTGAGTCATCAAGAGTTGCAAATGTGAAATAGCAAACATTTGTCACCTGCGTTTCCCCAGATTTTGGATGAATAACCTCAGTCACAACCTCAACCATCAGTGTTTTTTCAACAGTGTAAATTACTGTACCAGTGAAAGAAATGATTGAACCGATTTCTACAGGTTTGTAGAAATACATGTGATCCATACTGATAAATTTTGGTTTTTGTCTGCAGTAAAGATAAGTAATATTCCAGGCAAGTTCAAAAGCTTCACGCATCAGATATCCACCAAAAATGTTATCATGAACATTACGTGACTGTGGATGCATAAGGAGGGTGGACTGCCTGATTGAATTTTCCATTGGCACACCTGCTATTTCACCTTTTTTTATCTGTAGAAACAGTTCGTGCAAAATCTGACTTTCATCAGCAGTCGGAGTATTGTTAAGATAACTTGTTTGCGAGATTGACCTGCGTTCATGCTGACGTTGCTCACTCTCCCGAAAACGTCGCTGTTGAACCTTACTGACAGTTTCCAGTGAATTCACTGGTTCAGCTTTGCCTTCACGTCTTGCAACCATAATAAAATAGGCACGGGCCACCCTTTTCCAGGTTTCACCTTCTTTTGATGAAATCTTTACTCCAACTTCTATCGAACTGCGTCCCACCCAGTTTATGCTGGCAAGAAGTTGAAGATCACGATCACTGTGTAATTCTCCTAGCAAGTCAATCCGGTCACAGGCAGCGGTTACGATTGTCATTCCACGTTCCCAGCCCTCTGTGTGTCTGTATGCCACCTGCCCTGCGATCAAGTCCAGATCCTCCAGTAATTTTCCGAGACGCAGGCCGTTAAAAAAATTTATATAGCGTTCACGAAGTTCCAAATCAGTACTGAAAGGTAAAATCTTTTCCAGCGCAGAATCAGACACTTTTGCAGTGATCAGAGCTTTATTAAGTGCTGCAGCAACTTTAGTTTTAGCAGGAGGGACTTGTGCTTCAACTGGAATTTCAGACATGTTGTTCAGCTTTTAAGGAAGAGTTTGAAATAAATATTTTTTATTCATTAGTTATTATTTTTGTCTGCACATCCTTTGCGCAGCGGAAGCCGATTTGAAATGAACGTGTCCACTCCACAAATGAATAACGCTTGGCGGAACGTAGTCCTGCAGAGGTTCCTGCATCATGTCGTCCTCCCCATGCACCACCCCTGACCACACGGAGCGGATACTTTTCATCTACAGGCGCAAGCGGACCTTGCGGATTATTCGGTTGCCGTACGGAGGAAAAATAATCCTGCGTGTAGTAATTCTGCACCCATTCCATCACATTACCATGCAGATCAAAAATACCCCATTGATTCGCCTTCTTCAGACTCACATTTTTTGCACCCCAGAGTCCAAGATCAACTGTGTTTGTTTCCAGCCACGCATAATTTTCAAGCAGAGAAATATCTTCACCAAAACTATACTCAGCTTCACTACCAGCGCGTGCCGAATATTCCCATTCCGCTTCCGTAGGTAAACGTTTGTTTTGCGCTTTACAGTAGGCATCGGCATTGTTCCAGTCAACATAAACAACAGGTTGTTGCAGA
>JAPKDT010000293.1 GCA_028822475.1 SAR324 cluster bacterium | reverse complement strand
AACCTTAATAGTTGTTAAATATTTAAATCAAACTGTACGCCATTTTTCCAATTGTACGAGGATTGCTTTTTGCGCATGCAACCTGTTCTCAGCCTGATCAAAAACTACTGACTGTGGTCCTTCAAGCACTTCATCAGTTATTTCCTTGCCTCGTTCAGCAGGTAAACAGTGTAACACAAGTGCGTCTTTTTCTGCATTTTTCAAAAGGTTTGAGTTAATTTGAAAATCTTTTAAAACACGTTCCCTTTCCGCAATCTTATCTTTTTCACCCATGCTGGCCCAGACATCAGTATAAATGACTTCTACGCCATCTGCAGCTTCCTCTGCATAGTTAGTTACTTTGATAGTTGAAATACCGAGTTCCTGTATTTCATTAACGAGTTTCATATCAGGCATAGTTTCAGGTGCAGTAGCTATGCGTAAATCTAGCGGAATCCTCGCAGCTAGATTTAACCAAGAAATAGTCATGTTATTACTGTCACCCACATAGGCAATGCGCACATTATCGATGCGTCCCAGTTTTTCCTTGATCGTCAGCATATCTGACATCACCTGACACGGATGATTAAAATCAGTAAGCATATTGACAACAGGCACAGTAGCGTGTTCTGCTAAATCCAACACCATCTGATGCGAATATGTGCGGATCAGAATTCCATCCACAAAACGAGACATAACTCTGGCAACATCACTCACAGTTTCTCTTTCGCCAATTTTAAAATCCTGCTCAGAAAGCACCATTGATGATCCACCTAATTGCGCGATTCCAACCTCAAAGGAAAGGCGTGTTCTTAAAGAAGGCTTATGAAAAAAGAGTCCATAAGTTTTTCTCTGCAGTAATTGCGGACACTGACCTTCTTTTGTCTGTTGTTTCAACTCAACAGCAAAGTCGATATTGTTACGTATCTCCTCACTTGTCCAATCAAGAATAGAAATAAAATCTCTTTTCATTTTTTTAATATTTTGTAAGTTAGACAAAATTTAATTGCTTCTATACAAAAAAATAGCTAGCATAAATCTTAACATTTTAGCAACCACATGTTAAGAGGAATCATGCATGAAATGAATATCCTGGTCACAGTAGCTGTGATTGCGGGCCTTTACGTCTCCATCTTTCTCGTAGCCGAGAAAGTGTTTATGCAGGACGAAGATTGAGCCTCAGACTTTCCTTGAGGCTTTTCAACTTATTTTTTGCCGGTATCCTGTTCTTAACAGGTTGCTCTTCCTTTTCCGGCCTAGAACCTGCCGGACTTTCCCCTTCACAAGTCGAAGACCTGCGCTTATCCAGAGGAGATTATTCTCTTTCCGGAAGGATTCTTTTTAAGCATCCGGAAGGAAAGCACAGCGGTGAACTGGCTTTACAGATTTCCAGTGACTCAGAATTAAAACTTAGTATTTTTACTCCGCTGGTTGGTTCCTTGATTTATGAACTACGTGCCAGTTCCAAAAAGTTTTTGATCCTGAATTATCAGCATAAAAACTTCATTCTTACTGAAAACAAACAGGAAGTCCGTCAAAAATGGTTTGGGATGGATCTTACTTTGACAGAACTTAAATGGCTTATTCTGGGCAAACTTCCTGATAAAACTCCAAACTGGCAGCGTAAAATTCTCCCCACCGGTGAATTACAGCTCAGACAAAGCACTACCGAAATACGTATTCGCTTTAATGATTCCGGACAAATTGAATCGATGCGAAAATCGCTCAAAGGATTGTTAGAGTACCATGCCGAAATCCCACTTTATCAAAAACATTATAATCTGCCGTTTCCGAGAAAAATCAGCATTGAGGATTATAGCGGAAACAACAAGTGGCTGATGGTATTCAGCGAAATACAAACCCCTGCAGAAGCATTAAAACCACTCGATTTCATTGCTCCGCCTGAGATGCAGCCGTTGCTGAGTGATTAGTAATACAATTTCAATGATCTGTCTTCAGTGTTCCGTTTTCAAAACGTAAAACTTCCAGTTCTCCTGTTGGATTAAGCTTTAAAACCTTTCGTTGAGAAAGCCAGTCCGGAACAATCCTTAAAACTCCTGAAGATCCCTCAACCTTGATTTCTTGGTCAAGGTGGAAATGTCCCACAAAATATTGATCAACTTCAGGAAGTACAGCTTCAGCAAATTCCTGTATTTCTTTGGCTGGATAATGGACTTTATATTCTTGATTTGTGTTTACAAGCATTGTTTCTATCCGTCCTGCAATCCAACGTGCTAATGCTCCGGGAATCGCGCTAAAGAAGGCTTCAAAGATGATGTTATGTGTCAGGGCTTTCCAGCGCAGATATTGACTGTCGTTATAGTTTATTGTGTCTCCGTGAATAAAAGCGTAACGTTTCCCACCCCAATTTAAAAACCAGTCACTGTGTGACAAATGAGTAAACGGAATAATTTTTTTCCAGTGATCAGTTAGTTTACGCGGTAATAACATCTCCCTGTTTCCAGCAATAAACACGACATTGCTGCCGCTATCCCGCAGATGTTCAAATCCTTTCATAGTTTCACGATGCAGGTCTGTCCAGAATTTTTGCGGAGCCAACCATATTTTAAAGAGGTCACCTAAAAAAACCACAGTATGCGGATTTTCCAGTTGTGACAGCATCTCAACAAATTCCTTTGCCGGCGCAATGCTCTCATCCAAATGAGAATCTGCTA
>JAPKDT010000292.1 GCA_028822475.1 SAR324 cluster bacterium | reverse complement strand
CTCAAATATTCAACGTTTTCTTGCCAAAGTCAAACCATCGGCGAGAGGCAGCAAACTGAGGTCAATACGTTCGTCCTGGAATAAAAATGCATTAAACTCCCGGATCGCGTCTGTGTTGGAATCGTGATGTTCAGGATCGGCAGGCAAGCCGCTCCAGAGGACATTGTCCACAAGCATCAAACCTCCTGGTCGTAGCAATTTTAGTATACGTTCGTAGTAGAGCAGATAACTCTCTTTATCCGCGTCAATAAACGCCATGTCAAATGTCTCGGCGGCCTGATCATGTTTCAATAAATGATCCAGCGTTTCCACCGCAGGGGCTAAACGCAAATCGACCCTATCAGCGATCCCGGCTTTTTCCCAATAACGCCGAGCAATCGAAGTGTATTCCTCACTGACGTCACAAGCTACAATCCGTCCTGTTTCGGGTAAAGCCAAAGCCACAGCTAACGAACTATAACCCGTAAACACACCTACCTCGACTACCTTTTTAGCGCCAATCAAGCGAACGAGCATCTGCATAAACTGACCTTGTTCCGGAGAAATTTGCATGTTAGCGTTCGGATGAGATGCGGTTTCATCTCGTAATTCACGCAAAACATCGACTTCCCTCAAAGATACTGAAAGCAAATAATCATAGACAGATTCGGTTATACTCAAAGTGGTTCTGGACATAGACGCATCATTTACGGTAAAGGTTGTCAGTTACATAAATTATGCTGCTTAATTCAACTGTAAATCCGTCACTGCACCCAATGAAGCGGAGCTGACTGTTTTTGCGTATTTTGCCAGCACACCACGTGTATAACGCGCTTCCGGACGTTTCCAGTTTGCCTGACGTTTTTTTACTTCTTCTGCTGGAACTTCCAGATCAATTTTACGGTTCAAAATGTCGATGGTAATTGAGTCACCATTTTCAACAATTGCCAGCAACCCGCCTTCCTGTGCTTCAGGAGTGATGTGGCCGATCACGAAACCGTGGGAACCTCCTGAAAAACGTCCATCCGTGATTAAGGCAACGTCCTGCCCAAGTCCACGTCCCATAATTGCGGAAGTCGGCGAAAGCATTTCACGCATTCCAGGACCGCCCTTTGGACCTTCATAGCGTATAACAATCACATCCCCTTTAACTACTGTTCCGTCCAGAATACGAGCCAGCGCTTCTTCTTCGGAATTAAATACGCGTGCTGTTCCTTTGAAGTATTCTCCTTCTTTACCAGAAATTTTTGCAACGGCTCCTTCGGATGCGAGGTTACCTCTGAGTATAACAAGGTGTCCGCTTTTTTTGATGGGATCCGCAAGTGAGCGCACAATGTCTTGGCCTTCCATGTAAGGTTTAACTCCGGATAAATTTTCTGCGACAGTTTTTCCGGTAACAGTCAGACAGTCGCCATGCAGCAAACCTGCATCCAGCAACATTTTCATTAAAGGTGGTAATCCTCCTATTTTGACAAAATTACTCATCAAATATTTTCCACTGGGTTTTAAATCCGCCAGCACCGGTGCTTTTTCGCCAACTCTCAAAAAATCGTCAAGTTCCAATTTTACGTTTGCCGCATGAGCCATGGCCAGCAAATGTAAAACAGCGTTTGTTGAACCGCCAAGAGCCATCACCACCGTAATCGCGTTTTCAAAGGCTTCCAAAGTAAGGATATCATGCGGACAAATATTGTCTTCAATCAAACGCAAAACCGCTTCTCCGGCTTCCACGCAGTCCCTTACTTTCTCTTCTGAAACTGCTTCTTGCGCGGAACTGTTCGGCAGGCTCATTCCAAGAGCTTCAATAGCAGAAGCCATGGTATTTGCGGTATACATCCCACCGCAGGAACCTGCTCCTGGAATCGCGCAGGATTCGATTTCCTCAAGTTCAGTCTGTGTTATCTTCCCTGCCGCTTCTTTGCCGACTGCTTCAAAAATCGACACAATATCCACATCCTGACCTTTGTGTTTTCCGGGAAGAATTGTACCTCCGTAAACAAAAATCGCAGGTCGATTCAAACGGGCAATTGCAATTAAACATCCTGGCATATTTTTGTCACAACCGCCAATTGTGACCAAACCGTCGTAACTTTGACAACCAACAACTGTTTCGATAGAATCCGCGATAACTTCACGTGAGACCAGCGAATATTTCATTCCCTCGGTGCCCATGGAAATACCATCTGAAACAGTAATTGTGCCGAAAATCAAAGGCATTCCTTTTGCCTTCCTGACACCTCTGGCGGCATGTAATGCTAAATCGTTGATGTGCATGTTGCATGGTGTGACTGTGCCCCACGTTGAAGCAATGCCGACCTGCGACTTCTGGAAATCACCTTTTTTGAAACCTACACCGTAGAGCATGCCTCTGCTGGCAGCACGGGCATTAGTTTCAGTGACAAGTTTTGAGTAGCGGCGGTGTCCGCTTTTTCCTGATTTATTTTTTTCAGACATGTGGTTCCATTGCTGGGATATTTAGGGATTAATGCGGCTGTGCATCAGCCAAATAGTAAGTAAATGTTTTTTCTCAGAAATCAGTCCTGTTTAATACTATTAGCATTGTGATTTTTCTTTAATCAAAATGAGCAACTGTGTTTAGTAAACTATAATAGTTTATAAACTCTGTATTTAAGCAAACGTTTTAATTCTTTAGAATTTAATTATTTTAGCATATCAGCTT
>JAPKDT010000291.1 GCA_028822475.1 SAR324 cluster bacterium | reverse complement strand
TCTATATTTTGTGCGGCAGTCAATAAGATATCTTCTCGAGCTTTTGCATCAAAGTTATTGACTGTGGCCATCACCGGCTGCTGAATACTGCGGACACCACTTCTTGGAAATGCGTCTCCCCAGCTTTCGTATGCAGTGAGTGCGGGTAATACTAAATTAGCCGCATTTGTTGTTTCACTTTTTTGAGATGCGATACTTATCACAAATGTATTTTTCAAAGCTTTTGAAAACCCCATCGAAGGCGGTAAAGCATAAACCGGATTTGCTTCATCAATGATGAGTAATTTAATTTTTTTGGATTCGAGGTCGCTGATTAACTGTGTTAAATCCTGATGGGATGAACTTTCTGAAGCAGTCTGGTCATAAAAACGGACTGTTTTGTCAAGCGCTCCGGAGACAGCGTTGAGAATATTTACCGCAACCAGTGTCTCCACGCCTTGGTCAGTAGCAGAAACATTGCCTCCACCCAGAGCAAGAAGTGGTCCGTGATTCATTGCATCAGCGGCCAGTTCAAGCATAACTTCTACTGGGACTCCTGTAGCTTCACTAACTTTTTCTGGAGAATAATCTGCCAGATAATTTTTCAGGAATTTGTGGCTGTCATTTTTTTTACGAATCACAGAAGCAATCGCTAATGCGACCAAGCCTTCAGTTCCTGGATTAATCACAATCCAGCGGTCCGCTTTTGCACCAGTTAAGGAAACGTGCGGAGAAATATGAATGAACCTGTTTTTCTTGCCGTTCTTATATGCGTGCATATCTGCAAACCGTCGTGCATTTTCAACACTGTTGCCCCAGTTCTCCAGAAAATCTGCACTAAAATTAAGGATCAGCCCTGCTTCTTCAAAAGCATATTCCGGAATATCAGCTCGATCGAAAGATATTTTGTTTGCCGCGATTTGACTATTTTGAGTTAACAGGTCAAAGTTTACCCGTTGACCTCCACCAACCGCCTGCAGCCATTCATCAACAAAACGACCTTCGCTGCCTGATGCAGGTTTACCAAGATAAGCAATTGTTCCAGAAGCAGCCTTAATAATTGCGGAAAACTGCTGCATTCCCTCTTCCCAAGGAATCTGCTTTCCATCTGCAAGTGGATAAGCGTGCCGATTTGGATTGTAAAGAGATTGCATTGAGGCCTGTCCACGTGCGCAGAGTGAGCCTTGATTAATAGGATGGTTGGGGTTCCCTTCAGCTTTTTGGGCGCGATGTTCACGAGTAGTGATCATCATTCCACAAGCCGCATCGCACTCACGGCAGGTGGTCATATACTGAAATGCATTATGCGGAGTGTATTCATAATTTGTGGGAGGAACTAACATTGGTATTAGTTTCTCAGGTTTGTTTTCACAACCGGCAACAACAGCCGTTACCCCACCGACTCCCATGTATTTAAATAAATTCCTTCGGCTGAGTCCCTTCTTCATTCTGATCTCCTCATCATTTTTCACTCGTAGCTTTTAATAGTGGCAGGTGTAGCAGTCCAGCATGTTTGGGTTATGATACCCTTTTTCGTTGATCAATCCAATGGCAACTTCCCTTTTTGCGTCCATCTCTTTTGCATTAAACCAGCCATCTAATGTGCTACCGGCACGTTTACGTTGCTTGGCACCTTTGACCTGCAGGTGACACTCCATGCACCAGCCCATTTTACCAAAATTAGCATCCACCTTTTTTACTACAGTCATTTGTTTCACATTTCCGTGACACGACTGACAACGTTCATCTCCTCCAGTTCTGAAATGAGCAAGTCGACACTCAAGGCTGCGTGGAGTGTTTTCAATATCACATCCTGATCCAGCATCATCTAATAAACGGTCACTGTTTGCATTTATGTGAGCTTTGTGTGGGAAACGAACGAAATCAGGTATATCATGGATTTTGACCCAAGGAATCGGTTCACTGTTAGCCCAGTAATCACGCATTTTATTTACTTCTGCACTTTCTGGCTTTACAAGTTTCTGTTCTTGAGGACCATGACAACCGATGCAAGTGCTAACAGGAGGCACGCCAGAAGAAAATGAGCGGCGTGCATAAAGGTGGCAGTACTGACAGGCAATCCCATTTTGAACTGCGTGCAGCTTGTGACTGAAGGCAATTGGTTGTTCTTCAGCAGATGCCTGCTTTGAACTAAAAGTCAAAGAAAGTGCATACACTATCATTCCAACCAAGAAAATATGCCTGTAAATCATAAACTTGTTACTCAATGTGTGCTGACTGGATTTTAAAAACTGTTTCTAGAAATTAAATTGTGTGACACATAAAATCATGTAGCCTGAAAAAATGCAATCCTTTTTTTTTAATTGTGAATTATTTGTTCGGTTACAAAAGTTTTTTCATTACAAGCCTTGCGTCATATCTGTTGAGTATAATCACTTGATTGCTCTCATGGATTAAGTTAAGTCTTCGTAGTCCTACAGCTTACTAAAATTCTATACGAATTGCTAACTAATGACATTTGTGTTGTGTAAAAACTTACTAAGAACAGCAAAAGCTACCTCAAAGTAACCTCTTAAATTCAGTCAGTAGCAGTAAAAAATTGATTATATCTTTATATCTGGGACAATAATTAGGCTTTAACCGGGCCAACATTTGTTGATAACTACATTAAAAAGAATATATGACTAAAGATAAAAAAATAATAAAAATAGTATTACCAAGG
>JAPKDT010000290.1 GCA_028822475.1 SAR324 cluster bacterium | reverse complement strand
AGGCAATGCTCATCGGGAGCAAAAACAATTTCTTCCGCAAATGATGTTTGACTGCTAATAGTCAGTAAAATTACGGTTAGTAAAACATTAATAATCTTATTCATATCAGTTTCTAGTTTAATGTATCGGTTTATAACCATCCACGTTTGCTGCGAAGACAATTAAAACCAACGCCGCCCCCAGTGTCCTCTATGGACTCCTTTATCTGCATGTTCGCGGCGTCTTTCCATTTTTTCTACTAGTTCTGAACGTTGTTCAGGAGTCAGGATCACATGAAATGCCATAAAACTATTTGAAAATTTAGTGAGCTTCAAGCGCAACTGCTCAATATTTTTATTGAGCAGTGCCTTAAGTTCAGCAGCATCAGCGGTTTCACTCTTCATTTGAGCAATAATTTCGTTGTTGATAGTTTTGCGTATATCAAGCAACTCTTCTTTTTCGGCAAATAAATTCTCAGCTAGTGGCGCGATTTTTCTGGTTTGCTCATCACTTAGATTCAAGTGCGAGGTCATAAATTCCGTCGCCCGTTCAGGAGGATTCAACTCTTTAGTGCGGCAACCTGCAATGATCAGTGACACAGAAAATGCGACAAATGCACCGATCATAAGTTTTTTTAAAGCAAAAATTGATTTATTACTGCCCTTTTTCATAATACTCCTATTATCGAGTGGGATCAATACGGGGTAATTTCAATGAGAATAATTTTACCAAAAGAAATGTTTAAATGCTTTTCTTAGCAGTAACAGGGTGTATCAGTTTGTATCAGTATTTGTGACTTGAACTTGTACTGAGCTAATAGTTTTGGCAATACAAAAAATGTTCTGGTTCTCCTTACTTTGTGACTTTTATAAAGAAAAAATTAAACTTAGTATAATTACTGAATTGACCAAAGCCTTTGAGATTGTTAAACTGAATTATCCCCTGATTTTGTGGGAAATGGTGCTGGATGACTTTTATTTAAATAAAAATTATGCGAATTGCGATAATCGCCGTTGTGGGCATTTTATCTTATCTGCTTGTATTGTTGCCGGGTTATTTTTTGTTTGTTTCAGCAGATGAGGAAGAGTCTGCGGTTACTGAAACTCTGGCAGAACTTCCTGCGAGCAGTTCAACAGCTAAAACGACTGAAAAACTGCCCCTGACCAATCCAGGAGAGGCGCCGCCACTAAAGTGAATAGTTACTTATTTTTACTCTGTATTTCTGTGCTTCACCCAAAATGCCGTTTTTTTAACTGCATTTTTTTAATTCAATCTTTAGCCAGTCGGAGAACTTATGCCAATTCACCTCACTTTCAACAACATCCGAAACTCTGATGCAGTCAGTGATCACGTACATCATGCATTTGAAGAACTGATCAAAATTACTGATGATAAATTTCCCTTTCATGTCACTCTGAATAAAGTACATGAAGAATCTTACCATGTGGGGATCAACTGCAGTTACCGTAACAAACTCCTTGCAAGCAAAGCTGATCATGAAAATCTTTACAAAGCACTTTCCAAAGGTATTGATTCCATGAAAACACAAGTGATCCGTAAGGCTGATAAAGTTAGAGGCTGATAACTACCCTACTCTCCGGGGGTTCCAAAGGAGCCTACCCTTTTCCACAATAATGGAGTTTTATGTTTGGACCGGTTTCAATCCCGCGTATATGTCTGTTGAGCGGTTTTTTTGCTGTATTAATTTTTTTGTTATTCGGCCACAATTACCAACTGCAGGCTGCCTGTCGTGGAGAAGGCTTCATGGGAGTTTCCTCCAAAGATCCAATCATGTCCTGGGTGGATTTGACATATTCTCCGGTTTATTCAAGCGCTAGTACGTCAGGAACTTCAGGCTGCAAAAATTGGGATTTAACACAGTATCTTGAACGTGAACAGAGACAATTTATTAAGAAGTCACACCAACAATTATTAGTAGAAACGGTACGTGGTCAAGGACCTCATCTGGTTGCGTTGGCAAGACTGATGGAATGTCCGCAATCATCCTCTAAGGTGTTTGCCGGAATGTTATGGGAGCATCGTCAGCAAACCGTTCAGCTTTTTGAAACTGCAAAACAGACACCGGAATTCATGACAGAACTAAGCAAATGGATCAAGGCTGATCCTGAATTGCGTAATACTTGCGGAATGTCTTAAAGGTAAATTTATCATGAGTTGGAAAAACTTTCTACTGCTGACAACTGCGGTAATATTTGGAGGAGGAAGCGCTTGGGCCTGCCACAAAGGTGGTCCGATGGGTTTCGCGACTAATGACCCTGGAGCATTTTCTATAGACATCACAATGTCGCCGACTTATAGCGGTGCCAGTACATTCGGTACAGCTGGTTGCAAGGATTGGGATTACTCTCAACATCAACGCAATCATTTCCTGGAAACTCAGTGGGCCTTTTTGAATGAAGATGCAGCCCGCGGCAAAGGTGAACATTTGACCGCATTTACTCAAATAATGGGCTGTGCCAAAGAACAGGAAACGCAATTTGCGGCTTTGGTCAGAAATAATTATTATTCCTTGTTCGGCAAAATTGAAGCCCACAGTGATTTGTTAACTCAGTTTGAAATTCTTATTTCAGAAAATCCTGAATTGTCTTGCTCAGCCTAAAACAACTTTCTCCTTTTTAAATAAATGTATGAAAAATGATTTTATGATGCACCTCGTTATTGCAGGTGGA
>JAPKDT010000289.1 GCA_028822475.1 SAR324 cluster bacterium | reverse complement strand
GTGGAGTTGACAATTCTGCAGGAACACTTTAGCTTTCAGAATTGATGAATAATATAAATCTGTTAAGAAGAGGTTAAATGAAAAAAGTTCGTTGGGGTGTTTTGAGCACCGCAAATATTGGTCTAGAAAAGGTGATTCCGGCCATGCAGAAAGGCAAGTATTGTAAAATGGCAGCAATAGCTTCAGAGAGTCTGGAGCGTGGAAAGGCAGCGGCAGAGCAGCTTGGAATTCCGCAAGTTTATGGTTCTTATGAAGAACTGCTGGCGGATGACAACATTGACGCGGTTTACATTCCACTACCCAATCATCTGCATGTTCCCTGGACTAAAAAAGCGCTTGAGGCCGGTAAACACGTTTTGTGTGAAAAGCCAATTGCTTTGAAGACTGCTGAGGCTGAGGATTTGCTGGCAGCAGCCCAAAAACATCCCCATCTGAAAGTGATGGAAGCCTTCATGTACCGTCATCATCCGCAGTGGCAGAAGGCGCAGCAATTGGTCAATGAGGGTAAAATAGGTGATTTACGGACAATACATTCATTTTTTTCCTACTACAATGCTGATCCAGGGAACATCCGCAACATGGCTGATATTGGAGGAGGCGGATTGATGGACATCGGTTGTTATTGTATTTCACTGGCGCGTTTCATCTTCGGCTGCGAGCCCCAACGAGTTTTGGGTAAAATGGAATACGATCCGGAGTTTAAGACTGACCGCCTCTGTTCCGGGGTGCTGGACTTCGCGGATCAAAGTTCAACATTCACTTGTGCTACACAACTGACACCATATCAGCGGGTCAACATTTTTGGAACAGAAGGCAGAATTGAAATTGAAATTCCTTTCAATGCTCCTCCTGATCAGTCCTGCAGAATCTGGCATCAGCAAGGTGATAAACTTGAGGAAATCGTTTTTGAGCTCTGTGACCAGTATACCATCCAGGGTGACTTGTTTTCGGAGGCAATTCTGAACAAAACGGAGGTTCCCACGCCGCTTGCGGATTCAGTATACAACATGAGGGTTCTTGATGCTGTTATTAATAGTGCGGAAACTGACACATGGGTAACATTATCAACTGCAATACCAGCCGGTTAATGAAGCAGAAAACACGTAAACGAATGCTTTATATTTTATTAATTTATGTGCTTGCCGGTGCAGTTTTATTTTTGTATCAGAGAAAATTCCTCTATTTTCCAACAACAAAAATTTCGCATGATTATGAAAAACAGCAACTGAATCATGACAACGTAACACTTGAAGTCATAGTTCTAAATCAAGGGCAAAAAGAAGCAATCATTTATTTCGGAGGTAACGCTGAATCTGTTGTTTACAGCGCGAAAAAATTTTTAGCCGCATTTCCCCGGCAGACTGTCTACTTGCTCAATTACCGCGGTTACGGTGGCAGCAGCGGTCAGCCAAGCGAAAAAGGATTTTTTGCTGACGCGCTTTTTCTTTTTGACAAGGTGCTGGAAAAACAGTCAACAATCTCTGTTATCGGACACAGTCTCGGGAGCGGGGTCGCGACTTATCTGGCTTCCAAAAGGACAGTTAAGAAAATGGCGCTGATTTCACCTTTTGACAGTATAACAAGTATTGCCCAAAATAATTTTATGATTTTTCCGATGTTTTTGATGCTCCTTGATAAATATGACTCAATCAGCAGAGTCAAAGATATAAAGGCTGAAACAATCGTGCTCATAGCAGAAAATGATGAAGTAATTCCAAGAATACACTCTCAGCGTCTGATTGATGAATTTCCAGCAGAACAGCTTACTGTCAAAATAATTGCCGATTCAAGACATAATGATATTTCTGAAAAAGTAGAATATTATCAATATTTAAAAGATTATTTCAATAATTAGAACAACTTCAAATTTAGACTGTTAGCGTTTACTGATAGTCGCTGGTTGAGAGGAGTAGAGAAACCCGTGCCTTGTTTGAAAGTATGCATCGATTTTCTTTCGACTCAACTCAAGAACAATGCTCAGGTAAGGATTCATTACAAAATTATTAAATTGGCACTGCACAGGAAATCAATGAACTTATGTTGTGGTCTTTTTTTATATTTAAGCTGAACTCTTTAATCAAAGGTATTAACAATGGAAAAACAAATAGATTTTTATTTCGATGTCTCCAGTCCCTATACTTATGTTGCATCAAAGCTGATTGAGGAAGTAGCGCAACGCTGCAATGCGGAATTGCACTGGAAACCCTTTTTACTGGGTGGAATTTTCAAAGCGGTTGGAACAATGAACGCTCCGGGACTGACACCAGCAAAAAAACCTTATATGCTTAAAGATCTGAAGCGGCTTGCGGAATATTACAAATTTACCCTGAAGATGCCTGCTGATTTTCCGGTACGCACTGTGCTGGCGATGCGTGTCCTTTCAAGCCTAACTCCGGAAAAAATTCCGCCAGCGGCGCATAAACTTTTCAATGCTTACTGGGTAGATAATCTGGACATTGCTGATCCGGCAGTTGTCTCGGAACTGATTGGACAGGAAGCCGTTGAACGTGCGGGATTACATGAAGTCAAAGACTCTCTTTTCAAAACTACTGAAGAAGCGGTTCAAAGGGGTGCGTTTGGTGCCCCTGCTTTTTTTGTAGGGGACGAAATGTTTTTCGGACATGATCGAATGCATCTGCTTGAGCAATATTTAATGAACACACTTTGATGGATTC
>JAPKDT010000288.1 GCA_028822475.1 SAR324 cluster bacterium | reverse complement strand
GCAAAGCTAGTTTTTTTACGTTTTTTGCATAATTTGGTATTTTTTAAAAGCGTCAGGTCGTCAAGAATCACTGCATTGATTAGAGTAGGACTACTAAATATTATAAATACCTTAGGATTTATTTTCGAGACAAATATATTCCCTAATTTCTTTTGAGTTGAAATACATGGCAGAAAAACAAACCGGACAATTTTATCCTGTTCAGGAAGCATTTATTCCAATCATAAAAATAATCGGTGTTGGTGGGGCAGGAGGTAATGTGGTCACACAAATGGCGGAAGAAAATTTTGACCAGGTGGAGACTATAATCTGTAACACCGATATCAAAGCGTTAAAGCGTAACAAATCACATAAAAAGATTGAACTTGGTAAAAAACTGACACGCGGTATGGGTGCGGGTGCACGTCCGGAAGTTGGTGAAGGTGCAGCAGAAGAGAGCCTTGAACAAATTAATGAAGCAATTGAAGGCGCGAACATGGTTTTCATTGCTGCCGGAATGGGTGGAGGAACCGGAACTGGTGCAGCTCCAACTATTGCACGGATGGCAAAGGAAAAACAAATTCTCACGGTCGGCATTGTTACGATACCTTTTTCATTTGAAGGAACTAAACGCAGAAGCTCAGGATTGGCCGGTGTTGAACGTCTACGTGAATTTACCGATACACTGCTCGTCATTCCAAACGATAAACTGCTTGATGCCAGTACACAGAACACGAGCTTCCTTGAGGCTTTTCACATGGTTGATATGGTGCTGATCAATGCCATCAGAGGAATTACCATGCTGCTCAGCGGAGTCGGTGACATCAATGTCGACTTTGCCGACGTACAGACCATCATGAAAGGTATGGGAAAAGCCGTCATAGGACGAGGTGTGGCAAAAGGCAAGGACAGAGCACTGAATGCAGTGGAAGA
This sequence comes from SAR324 cluster bacterium, assembly GCA_028822475.1. GTDB lineage: Bacteria > SAR324 > SAR324 > SAR324 > NAC60-12 > Arctic96AD-7. The sequence continues at coordinate 1,763 of JAPKDT010000288.1, read as the reverse complement.
CGCTTTACATGGCTCTCTTATGGAGGATACAGACATTCGCGGAGCAAAGGGAATATTGGTGCATGTGAGTGGACCTAAAGACACGAGTGCTTTTGAAATTCAGGAAGCTATGTCTCTCATAGAAGATATGGCAGACGAAGACGTTGAGTTAATCTGGGGGGCCACCTTTTCTGATTCTGCAAGAGATGAAGTTGCGATGACAGTTATTGCTACCGGATTGAGCTGATTTAAGTTCTTTACGCCTTTTCACTTCTTCCCCTTTCCAGATCATTGAAAATGAGCGGCATCCAGGTAAAGCTTTATCAGACAGACAATGGGCCTTGTCCATACCTGGATGACAAGACATGGCACAATCTTTCTTTCCAGACAAGTGAGCTTCCTCCAGACGGTTACACATCCTTACTGAATCAAGGTTTCCGCCGTAGCGGCCTTTCCATTTATCATCCAGTTTGTACAGGCTGTCAATCATGCATTCCAATTCGTGTCGATGTACAAAATTTTTCGAAAAACAAAGGCCAGCGCCGTACTTGGCGTAAAAATAAGGATGTACGGGTTGAACACCATCCGCTAGAATTCAACCAGCAGGATTTTGAGCTTTATCAGCGATATCAAAAAGATTGGCATAATCTTGAAACTCCGGTTGATGAAACAGAGTACTATGAATTTTTGATTGAATCTCCTGTCACTACAGAAATTTTGCGCTATTATTCAGCAGACAAACTCATTGGTGTTGGTTGGATAGACCGTTTAGCAGAATTGATCAGTTCAGTTTATTTTGTTTTTGATCCACAATTTGTTTCAAAGAGACTCGGAGTTTTTTCTCTACTTTATGAAATTGAATATGCCCGCTTTCTCAATATCCGCTGGTTATATTTAGGATACTGGGTAGAGAACTCCCCCAAAATGAATTACAAAGCAGATTTTCAGCCTGCCCAAATTTTAAGTGATTCACGCTGGATACCTTTTAAAGCACAGCAAAATAAAAAACTTACCTGTTCCAACGCACTCTAATGACTGAAGCCAAGAAAGAATTTACCCACCTTTCCGGTGGTGATGTACCACGGATGGTAGATATATCAGAAAAAAATGTAACGGAACGCACTGCGGTCGCAGTGGCTCGGATTCATTTAGGACATGAACTCTCCGAACTATTGAAAGAATCCGGAAGCACAAAAAAAGGTCCTGTTCTGCAAACAGCTGTAATTGGAGCTATTCAGGCAGCAAAGCGGACTTCCGAGTTGATCCCCATGTGCCACCCGTTACCGCTTTCAGGAGTGGATGTGGATATTGATCTGGAGGGTGAATATGCTGTTATTCAGGTTACAGCAAAAACTAGCGGACGTACCGGGGTTGAGATGGAAGCACTTACAGCGGCATCTGTGGCGGCTCTGACAATTTACGATATGTGCAAGTCTGTCAGCAAAAGTATGGAAATAGAATCAATTTGTCTACTGGAAAAAACTGGAGGAAAATCAGGAGACTATTGTAAACAGAGTAAAAACTAAGCTGCCGTTCCAAAACAATCACCCTAGTTGAATGAAACTTCCAGTTCTAGATTGTCTGAAAGCAAATCCGCCAAACATTGGTAAAATTCTTCCTGTTCAGCATTTGCGAACCAGATTTCTTTATCCGGTTGAAATTGAAAATGCCAGCCTCTTGAATTTCCGGCCAGCCAAATTTCCTTGATTGCTCTCTGGGTGTTGATCACAATTTTTTTATCGTTTTTTTCAAAACTAACCATCAACTTGTCCGGCGTTGGGTCA
>JAPKDT010000028.1 GCA_028822475.1 SAR324 cluster bacterium | reverse complement strand
ATAGTTATACAAGTTTTGCAGATAAAGGAATACTTTGAAAAAAATTAAAGATCATTATTTTCACAAAGCAAAGCGTGATGGCTACGTCGCTCGTTCTGCATATAAACTTGAAGAAATTGATAAAAAAAATCGACTGCTACGCAAGGGAAATCTTGTGCTGGATCTTGGCTGCAGTCCTGGCTCCTGGCTACAGTACGCCGCTGGGAAAGTTGGAGAGAAAGGACAGGTATTGGGAGTGGATCTGCAGGCGGTTAAACTTTCACTGCCTAAAAATGTTAAAGTACTGCAGGCTGATATTTTTGAAATGACGGTAAAGGATCTGGAAATTAATGGAGGTATGGTTGACGTGATCCTGAGCGATATGGCTCCAAAGACTACTGGAATTCGCGATACGGATGCCCAGCGTTCCTTTGCATTAAATCAGCAGGTTCTTGTTTTGTCGGGCGACTTGCTAAGGCCTCATGGAACTCTTCTGGTAAAAGCTTTTCAGGGTTCACCATTGGAGGAATTACGCCGTGAATTCAGCAACTCATTTGCCCAGGTTAAGTTATGTAAACCAAAAAGCTCACGCTCCGAAAGTGTAGAAATATTCCTGCTTGGATTAAGTAAAAAGTGAGTTTCCCGCAAATTGCCTGAAATCAATCACGCAGCCAACTCAGTAATCAGCGAATGAAAAATATCATAAGCTGCTCTAGTGTGGTGCTTTTCAAATTCATAAATTAAAGTTAATAATATTATGATATTAATCAAGAACTGTTTTCTTGTTGCTTTATAAATGAGACCTTCTTAAGGACTTTATGCTTACAAAGCAAAAGTGTACATGCAAAAATAAATATAAATAATGTTAAAGGTTTTACAATAATTGCCGATTTAAAACACATGAGTAATCTCTGGATAAGATTCGGAGACATTTGTTTAGATTACACCAAACCTGCTACAGTTAAACTTAAAGTCTTTCGGCGGCAATGAAAATAAGACAAAACCCAACAGCTTTAAACACATTGAGACATTCGTCCAATTACTTCAGCAAGGTGAAGGACGGCATTGAGCGGCTTAGTTCCGGAGTCAAGATAAACAAAGGTGCCGATGGACCTGCCTCACTAATTGCCTCAGAGAGACTGCGTGGAAATATTGCGGGACTTAAACAGGTTTACAGCAATGTTTCAACTTCTGTTTCCCTCGTGCAAACTGCGGAAGCTGCTTTGAATGAAGTCAGTAATATGCTGATTAAGATCAAACAATTGACCGTTCATGCAATGAATGAAGCAACTAACAGCTCTGACATGGTGGCTGCAGATCAGCAGGAAATTGAAAATCTTTTGAGTTCAATTGAACGAATTTCTCAGAATACAGAGTTTGGAGGCAAAAGACTGCTTGACGGCAGTATGGGTGCAAACGGTACTGCGGTGGGAGAATCTCTGAGCTTTGTCTCTGCTGAAGCAACAGCGTCTTCTTCACCAGAACAAGGTTGGGAAGTTGATATTCAGCAAATTGCAACACGAGCCAACACGAAAGGTACTGTCGCCATTGATGCCAACAACATCCGAAACGGTTTGCAAATACTGCTGAATGAAGGTGGAAGGACCATGTCTTTGAATACTACAGAGGGACAGTTGGGACGTGACATTGAGCAAATGCTCAATGATGTAGAGCAGTTTCCTCTACGCTTTCCAGCCGAGGAAATGGCTTCACAAATCCGAGGAATGGTCGTTTATGCCTTAAATCAGGGAATTGCGGAAAATGGCTTAAAGCTTCAGATCATGCAGACTCCGGAGAATACCTTACAAGTCCAGCACAATAATTTTGGAGATTCCAGTACATTTTCTGTGACAAGCTCAGTTGGGGGTATCCTATCCGTAGAAGCTAATATTGCTCAAAGCGCTGAGCGTGGAAAAAATATAGAAGGTACAATCAACAATCAGCTTGCATTGGGTGAGGGGCAGTATTTGACAACTATACAGGGTCTGGAAGCAGCGGGCGTTACTGTAAAGTATGATAAAGAATTAGGCTATAATGAAATCCCAGTTTTTGACGACGCCGGTCTCAGGACAGGCACACAGTTTATTGAACAAAAAAACGAAGACATTGTCGGCGGACCAAACAATCCAAAAAAAGAAGGTTATGTCCACGTTTCCCAGATGTCAAAAGAATTTCAAGTAGGAGTCGATAAACAATCAAACTCTGCATTCTCATTTGCAAATGTTCGCACAAGTCGCATGGGTAATGGCATTAAGAATAAAAGTGGATTTCTAAGTCTTGCGGACATTAACGTAAAAACCTCACAGGGTGCAAATGACGCTGCAAAGATCGTTGGGCAGGCAATTGATCAAATCTCGGTCTACCGTGGTGAGTTGGGCTCATTTCAAAAGAATACACTTGAAAGTAACCTCAACAGCCTGAAAGTAGCGGAAGAAAATATCACTCAGGCGGAGTCCACTCTTCGTGATTCAGATATGGCCGCGGAAATGTCTAATCTTACCAAAGACCAAATCATGCTGGAAGCAAGTACTGCGATGATTGCCCAGGCCAATCAAGTTCCAAAAACTGTGTTGGGTTTAATCCAAAACAGCTCATAGACTGAAAGTCGTTTTTTATTTTTAAGTTCAGGCAGCTGAGTTCCACCCTTCCCCAATCCTTTATTTTCTCTTCCAAATTTCTAGTTGTTAATCTCCAAAAAACTTGCCGTTCACTTGACTTAGAAGCTAGAATCAGACTAATATAAGGACTGTTTATCTGCATTCAGGCAACCTAAAAAGCACGGGCATTATTGCCACTTTGAAAGCACATAATGAACTCAACTTAAATGGAAACTCCGCAAAAGCCTCTGCAACTGTCTTTGGAATTGAGAGGAATTACTAAAAAATTTCCTGGAATTGTTGCTAATGATTCGGTTGATTTTGACTTGCGTGAGGGAGAGATTCACACCATTCTTGGTGAAAACGGTGCTGGTAAATCAACCTTGATGAGCATGATAGCCGGTCTTTTTCCCGCGGATGAAGGCGAGATACGTGTTTTTGGTGAAAAGGTAAATTTCACCAATCCGCGACAGGCCATTGAAAAAAGCATCGGTATGGTTTTTCAGCATTTTATGCTGGTAAAGAACCATACAGTTGCAGAAAATATCATTCTCGGTCAGCCTGGTGTAGTGAGACTTAATTTGAAAGAAGTCCGTCAACAAATCAGGGAAATCAGTGAGCGTTATGATTTGTTTGTTGATCCGGAAAAGAAAATTCAGGAACTCTCTGTAGGCGAGCAGCAACGTGTTGAAATTGTAAAAGTGCTTTTCAGAGGCGCCCGGATCTTGATTCTGGATGAACCAACCGCAGTTTTAACTCCGCAGGAATCGGAAGCACTGTATGAAATCATGCAGCGCATGACGAAGGAAAAACAGTCCATCATTTTTATCACTCATAAAATGAAAGAAGTGATGGCGCTTTCCCACAGGATTACAGTTTTGAGCCGTGGCAAAGTGATGGGGACTTTACAGAAAGAAGAGACCAATCCGCAAAATCTTGCCGACTTGATGATTGGAAATTTGGAAGCTCAGGATATTGTTAAAGTTTCAGAGTACCTGCGTAAAACAGTTGTTGAAGAAAGTAGTGAAGTTGATTCGGAACGTCAAAATAAACAGCAAAAATCAGCAAACTTAACGGTAGGATTAAAAAATATTCATGCTGTGAATGATTTGGGACATACGGCTTTGAAGGGGATTTCATTTGAGATAAGTGCCGGAGAAATTTTAGGTATGGCCGGAGTTTCAGGAAATGGTCAACCGGAATTGACCGAAGTTCTGAGCGGTTTACGAACAGCGACTCAAGGCACATATCAATTTGAAGAGACGGTAATAAAAGACCCTACTGTGAACGAAATGATTGAGCGTGGGATTGGTTATATTCCTGAGGATCGTAAGAAATATGGAGTTTCTTCTGGAATGTCGATTGCTTATAATTTCCTGCTGCGTGATTTTAGAAATCCGGAATTTTGTTCACACCAATTGCTCAAGCAGGCAAATATATTCGACTATGGTCAAAAGAAAATGGAGGAGTTTGATATTCGAGCACCTTCAGCTAAATCTCAGGTTGGACTGCTTTCCGGAGGAAATATGCAGAAAGTAATTCTTGCACGTGAAATTTCACGTCCACTGAGTTTACTGCTCGCTTCACAACCAACACGAGGTTTGGATATTCACGCGACTAGTTTCATTCGCGAGCAAATTTGCCGTGCACGCGACAGAGGTCTGGCGGTGCTCTGGATTTCGGAAGATTTAGACGAATTGCTGATGGTCGCGGACCGAATCGCAGTAATTTTTGACGGACGCATTGTCGGCATAATTTCAAATGAAGAAGCATCAGTAAGTTTGATTGGGCAGATGATGACGGGAATGGGCAGTGACGGGTCGGAAAATTTAATGGAGAAAAATGAAAATGCGTGATTATCTTTTATTTTATGTAAACGGAATACGCCATCAAATTTCTGGGGAGCACGGATTTCAATCACTCTCGGACTTTTTACGCGGAGATCTGGGTTTGGTCGGCACAAAAGTAGTTTGCGCTGAAGGGGACTGCGGTTCATGCACGTTACTTATCGGACGTGTCCGTAACTCTGAGATGTTCTATGAGGGAATTAACAGCTGTATTCAGTATCTTTATCAACTTGATTGCGCTCATGTAATCACCGTGGAAGGCTTAAAGGACGAAGCACAAAAAATACATCCTGTACAAAAAGCGATGATTGATGCGCTTGGATCACAGTGTGGATATTGTACACCGGGATTTGTAATGTCATTAGCCGCAATGCTTGAAACACAGGAAGCTATGACTAGAAGTTCGGTACTGGACGGCTTAACCGGAAACTTGTGCCGCTGCACGGGTTACGAACAAATAATAGATGCGGCCCTGTCTTTGAATCAAAAAGAGCTACCAAAAGCTTCTAAACGTTTCGATGATAAAGCAATGCTGGCGGATTTTACCGAACATATTTCAAAAGCGGTTTCCTGTGAGTTTGAGGAAAAGTGGAACGGAAGCTCAAAAAAAGTTCAGTTTTATGTTCCAACTACCTTGAATGAAGCTCTTGAGTTCAAGCAAAAACATCAGGATGTCACAGTAGTTGCTGGCGGTACCGATATTTCGGTACAGATGAATAAAGAGCGTCTTGAGCCGGCCTGCGTGATGAGTCTCACTCATTTGAGTGGATTGGAAAGTCTCGAAATAAATAATAAAACTATAACTGTTGGAGCAAGGCTGAGCTGGTCGAAATTAGCAGAACATTGCCAACAGCATCTACCTCAGTTTGCGGAGATAATCGAAATTTTTGCTTCACGACAAATCAAGAACTCGGCTACACTTGCAGGCAATATCGCCAATGCTTCACCAATTGCCGACTTCCTGCCATTCCTTTATGTAATTGACGCAGAAATTGAATTGAGCGGATATCAGCCTAATGCTGAAGTGGTGAACAAACGCTGGGTCAGGATAAATCAGTTTTACCACGGTTATAAAATAACCGAAATGAAACAGGAGGAATTAATCACACGAATTCGCTGGAATCTCCCTGAGGCGGAGGAAGTGCTGAAACTCTACAAAGTTTCAAAACGTAAAGACTTGGATATTTCAACTTTTACCGCAGGAATATGGCTGAAGTTGAAAAAAGGGAAAATACAAAATGCACGTCTGGCTTTTGGTGGTGTGGGTCCTGTTGTCTTGCGCTTGCCTGAGACAGAGGAGTATTTACAGGGAAAATTTCTGATGCAGGAAATTTTCCAGGAAGCGGGTAAAAAAGCTCGTGATGAAATTAGCCCGATTTCAGATGTACGCGCGTCTTCGGATTACCGGTCGCAGTTAGCAGAGAACATTATGAAGAAATTTTTTCATGAATGCTGCGACACCCAGAATAAAAAAGAGGCGGCATGAAAGTAGTTGGAAAACAGCTTCCGCATGATTCTGCAGTAGGGCATGTGACGGGAGAGGCTTTGTTTGTGGATGATTTAGCCTTCACACAAAATGAGTTGATCGTAGATTTTATCGCAAGTCCTATTGCGCACGGTAAAATAAAAAGTCTCAATTCTGTGGAACTGGCTCAATTGGACGGAATTGTGGGAGTTTTTACCTGTGCGGATATTCCAGGACATAATTTTTATGGTCCTGTAATTCAGGATGAACGCTTTTTGGCGGAAGATATAGTGGAGTATGTGGGACAGCCAATCGCGGTTATCGCAGGAGAGTCCCGGAAAGCGATTAGGCACGCTAAAAAAAAGGTACTTCTCAAGATTGAAGAATTGACTCCGGTTTTCACCATTGAAGAAGCACTTGTCGCAAAACAGTTCATCGGTGTCACACGTGAGTTTAAACAAGGTGATTTTGAAAAAGCCTGGAGCATAGCAGAACAAACTTTAGCAGGAACTTTTGTCTGCGGCGGCCAGGAACAATTCTACCTTGAATCACAAGCCGCAATCGCGTGGCCGGGAGAGCACGGTGAGATTCATGTCCATTCTTCAAGTCAGAATCCAACGGAAATTCAGGAAGTTGTGGCAGAGGCATTGGGTTTAGGTTTTCACGAAGTGGTTTGTGTCTGCAAACGGATGGGAGGCGCTTTTGGCGGCAAGGAAACGCAGGCGGTGATTCCTGCGGTCATGGCAGCACTGGTAGCGGCAAAAACAAAACGCCCAGCGAGGATTGCCTACACAAAAGATGACGATATGCGTTCCACAGGTAAAAGGCATCCGTACAAAATTCATTACAAAGCTGCGTTTACCGCTGAAGGACTGATCACAGGTGTGAACTTAGAAATTTACTCCAACGGCGGAGCCGGAGCAGACTTGTCAACCGCAATCCTGGAACGAACTTTGTTCCATGCAGATAATGCTTATTTCATTCCGAATCTCTTCTTTAAAGGAACGATCTGTAAGACAAATTTTCCGCCAAATACAGCATTCAGAGGATTTGGAGGGCCGCAGGGCATGGCGAATATCGAAAACGTGATTCAGGAAATTGCCCTCGTCTTGAAAAAAGATGCTTTTGAGATTCGGCGCCTCAATTGTTATGCTCACACTGAACGCAATGTTACTCCATATGGACAGGTTGTCCGCAATCATCTTCTTCCGGAAATCATGGATCAGCTTGCTGAAACTTCGGAATATCGGCAGCGTTTACAGGAAGTGGAGCAGTTCAACCGAGAGTCAAACACTCACCTTCGTGGACTTGCTTTAACGCCAATGAAGTTTGGAATTTCCTTTACTACAAAATTTCTCAATCAGGGTAACGCGCTGGTGAATGTTTACAAGGACGGTACGGTACAGGTTTCAACCGGCGGCACTGAAATGGGTCAGGGTCTGAATACAAAAATCAGGCAGTTAGTCGCGGATGAATTCGGCATTTCATACGACGATGTGCGGATAATGATTACCTCCACTGAAAAAAACAACAATACTTCCCCAACAGCGGCTTCCGCAGGAACAGACCTGAACGGAATGGCTGCGCTAAAGGCATGCCGTAAAATCAGAAATAATTTGACTGAATTAGCAAGCAGTCATTTTTCATCTCCGCAACAGGGAATTGAGCCTTCTGTGGAACACATCTGTTTTGTAGCAGGAAGTTCTGGGGGCAACAGCACAGTGTACGATGACCGACTTCCAGAAAATAAAATTACTTTTCGGGAACTGGTAAAGCTGGCATTTATGGAAAGGATCAGTTTAGGGGAGAGAGGTTTTTACGTGACGCCTGAAATTGATTTCAACCGTGAAACTGAGAAGGGTGAACCATTTTATTATTACACGACCGGTGCTGCAGTTTCCGAAGTACTGATTGACCGATTTACCGGAAAGCTCAAGTTGGAGCGTACAGACTTGTTGTTGGACATCGGTGAATCAATAAATCCTGGAATTGATAGGGGGCAAATTATCGGTGGTTTTATTCAGGGCGTGGGTTGGGTCACAAACGAAGACTTACGTTACTCCGATAAAGGCGAGCTCTTGTCCTATTCTCCGACTACCTATAAAATTCCGAACATTCAGGATCTTCCTGAAATTTTCAATGTAGACACAATTGAAAATCCTCAGCATAAAATCAACGTCCGCCGAAGCAAAGCGGTAGGTGAGCCCCCGTTGATGCTTTGCTTGTCAGTCTGGATTGCGGTCAAACATGCCTTGTCTGCAGTAAGAAATGACGTGATACCTCGACTAAATCTTCCAGCTACTGCTGAAGAAATACTACGCAGAATCACAGAACTAACTGAAAATTCAGAAGAATATGCTGCAGAAAATTATTCTGCAGATGAATCAGAAGTCTCGCTAGTTTCACTGCCGATACTCTCTGACGAAAAAAAATAAACATCCGTAACAAGTCTCAAGCTGCAGTTTGTTTTGACTGCAAAATAGCTGATTGAATTGACAGTTACTGCTTAATTTAGCATATTGTAAGTGATAAATACTTGAAAAAAATGTTTGAAAATCAAAAAAATACTCACAAAGGGAGAGAGAATGAAGGACATAGAAATTAACGGGATTAAGGAAACCATCGTCGAGCGCTCGGATTATCCGATTGAAGAATGCAAAAAAATTCTGGGTCAGGAAGTAACAGCAATTTTAGGTTATGGACCGCAGGGTAGAGGACAGGGACTAAACATGCGAGATCAGGGTTTCAAGGTTATTTTGGGACTACGTAAAGGTCGAAGCTGGGATAAGGCACTGGCAGATGGTTGGGTTGAAGGAGAAACGCTTTTTGAAACAGAAGAAGCCGCACAGCGCGGGACTATTCTGCAATATTTGCTTTCAGACGCCGGACAGATTTCTGCATGGCCCATGGTAAAAGCAAATTTAAATGATGGTGACGCTCTCTATTTTTCCCATGGTTTCGGAATTGTTTTTCATGAGGATACCAGCATCATACCTCCTGAAAATGTTGATGTAATCCTAGTCGCGCCAAAAGGCAGCGGGCTGACCGTGCGTACACATTTTCAAGCAGGACGCGGAATCAACGCTTCATTCGCAATTAATCAGGATTATACCGGACGTGCCAGAGAACGTTGTATTTCAACAGCTTTCGCAATTGGTTCCGGACATCTTTTTGAAACTACCTTTGAGAAAGAAGTTCACAGTGACCTCACCGGCGAACGCTGCGTTTTGATGGGGCTGCTTCAGGGAGCTTTTCTCGCACAGTATGAAGTTTTACGTGAACATGGGCATTCGCCTTCTGAAGCTTACAATGAAACAATTGAAGAAGCACTGCAAAGTCTTTATCCTCTGGTTGCGGAAAAAGGCATGGACTGGATGTATGCCAACTGCTCCACTACTGCTCAACGTGGAGCGCTTGACTGGGCACCGCGATTTCGTGATGCAATAAAACCTGTGGTTGAAAAGTGCTACCAGAGTGTGCTGGATGGAACTGAAGCTAAAGTTTCCATCGAGTCGAACTCCCGGGACGATTACCGCGAAAAACTGGAAATTGAGCTTGAGGAAGTCAGCAATCAGGAAATGTGGCAGGCCGGAAAAGTATTACGTCAATTGCGTCCGGAAAATTTATAAGCATCCGTTAAGGTCACCATGGGTTTTGTCAAGTTACTTGAAGAAGGCAAGTATTTCGAAATACAAAAGCGGAGCGGACGTTCCGAAACTTTGGAACAGGAGGCAACTTCCTTTTGTGGCGCGTTGCGACCACACTACAATCCGAACATGATTCTGTTGATGTCAAGTCCGCTAGAATCACGTGGTGACGTTTTTGAATTCAGGTCAGAAGATATTATTTATGCAGAAGAACTTTCCAGTATCACCAAGCCAAACGGCGTGACCGTAGAACGGGTACGCCTTTGGGTGAAGAACGGGAGTCCAGCAATGCGCATGGAGCCGATACTCGTAGGAAATGACGAGTAAGCAACGCTATATCTTTGCTGAAGACAGACGTATAAATTTAAGACACCTTTTTCAGCAGCTTGACCAGACTGTATTTTTTCACTTGCCTCATCTGCGTGATATGCAGCCAATTCCGAAAGTCACAAATCATGCCCCCCTTTAATTCAACTAAAACAAATTTGATAAAATTAATGCATCTGCCGGGGCAGTTGCTGTTTTTGATTTTGCTGTTCATATCATGGCTGCCAAATTCAGTCTTTGCTCAATTTGAAGATGAAGTAGAAATTCCGGAAAACGTTGTAACCTTTCAGGCACGTTTAGAACCTGAAAAACCACGTCCAGGAGAACACGCTCGTATTATTTTGGATTTGAAAATTCATCAGGGCTGGCATGTTTTTTCAGTGATTCCTGGTGAAGGTGATTTCGCCCCTATTCCCACCAAACTGACTTTCGAAGATGAGTCGTTGATCCTGATAGGACCTGTCTACGAAAGCAATCCTATCACTGCTCCGGATCCTGTTCTGGATATGGTGTTGAGTTTTCATGAAGAGAATGCCAGTCTGTTCCAAAACATCCAGATTCCAGAAGAAATGAACGTTGGTGCTGTTTGGAAAAACAGCGGTAATCTCAGTTATCAAGCCTGCAGTGACCGTGTTTGTCTTCCTCCCAAAACTGACCGTTTTTCCCTCGAAATTCCACTTGGAACAGGACAGGTACGAACCGAATTTCAAATTCCGCAGTTTGCGGTTGATAATCCTCCGGAAGATATTGCTGGAATCGAAGATGCGCTCAAGGGTGGTTTTTGGAGTTTTATTGGCTTGGCTGTCATTGCAGGATTTTTGGCCTTACTGACTCCCTGTGTCTTTCCGATGATTCCGGTTACTGTGGCTTTTTTCACCAAACAAGGTGAGGCCAGTCCCAGGGAAACGTTGCGACTCGCAGCATTTTTTGGTTTGGGAATAGTTGGAACCTATACTGTAACAGGTATGCTGCTTTCCATGGTTTTGGGTGCAGCAGGTGCCGTGCAGTTTGCCACTAACGGCTGGGTCAATTTGGCAATTGGCCTGATGTTTACTCTTTTTGCCTTCAGTCTGATGGGTTTTATACAACTGAATGCTCCTGGTGGAATGGGCAATATTGTGGACCGCTGGTCCAGACATTTGAGCGGGACTGTAGGGGTACTGGCCATGGGACTGGCTTTCACACTGACATCATTCACCTGTACAGTTCAATTTGTAGGAACGCTGCTGATTGCTGCTTCACAGGGCATGTGGTTTTGGCCCATTGTGGGAATGCTGGTTTTCTCAACTGTTTTTGCTTTTCCGTTTTTCCTGCTGGGAATTTTCCCGCGTCTTATCCAGTCGATGCAGTCCAAGTCCGGCAACTGGATGCTGCATTTGAAAATTATCCTTGGATTACTGGAACTGGCAGCGGCATTTAAATTTTTCAGTAACTCAGATTTAGTCTGGCAACTGGGTGTGATTGACAGAGATTTTGTCCTGGCTGCATGGGTCATACTGTGTACGATTGCAGCACTCTTTCTGTTAGGCGGGATCAACATTCACCGTGTACGTGTTGAATTGACAGGCGGTACAGGATTTGTGGCAGCCTTCATGTTTGCCATGCTCGGCATTTATCTGTTGCGGGGATTGGTAGGAGTAACGCTTAATCCATGGGTAGATACATATTTGCCGCCTGTTCTGCAAACATTTTCAGAGTCCAGATCTGGTTTTACATCAAGTTCTGAAACTTCCGGAAAAATTAAGGCGTATTCTCTGAAGTGGAAATCAGATTTGCCTGCTGCTTTGAAACAAGCGAAAGCGGAAAACAAAAAAGTGTTTATTGACTTTACCGGATACACTTGTGTTAACTGCCGCTGGATGGAAAAAAACATTTTTTCTCATCCGGATGTGATGGCCCGTTTTCAGCAGCAATTTGTGCTGGTTCAGCTTTATACTGACGGAGGTGAAAAAGCTGGCGAGAACCAACGTATGCAAATCAGTAGATTCAAAACCGTCGCCCTTCCCTTGTATGTTATTCTAGATGCAGATGATAATATGCTGGCCAAGCGTGCTGGAATTATAAAACCTGCAGAGAAATTTTTACATTTTCTGAACTAATATCCCTCTTGATCATAATTGACTGTGCGTTCTGAGAAAAAACTATTTTTGACTCTTGGAGCAGTGTTTTTCTTGAGTAGCTGTTCAGACCTTGGATTTTACTGGCAGGCCGCGGCCGGACACCTCGATTTGCTGAACAGTAAACAGGACATTCAGGAATTACTGGATTCTTCGGCGACATCTACTGAATTAAAACGAAAACTGAAACTGGTGGAAAGTGTCCGGACTTTTGCCAGCGGGCGAATGGGGCTTCCGGATAATGCAGCTTACACCGCTTATGTTGATCTGGGGCGTCCTTTTGTTACCATGGTTGTTACAGCGGCGCAACCTCTCGAGTTGAAAGCACATCAATGGTGTTACTGGTTTGTCGGCTGTCAGGAATACCGAGGTTATTTTAATGAAGCGGCAGCCGAAGCGTTTGCGCTGGAAATGAAACAGCAGAAGCTGGATGTTTCAGTGGGAGGCGTAAGCGCCTACTCGACTCTCGGTTGGCTCAACAAGCCCTGGCTACCAAATTATTTTTCAGATCCTGTGTTGAGTACTTTTCTGCTTAAGCCTGATGCGGAGCTAATTGCGACACTGATTCACGAAATGGCACATCAAATCGTTTATCTTAAGAATGACACTGCGTTTAATGAATCATTTGCGGTTTTCGTGGAACAGGAAGGCTTGCGGCAATTTCTTGGCGAATCAGAAAATTTCACTTTTATTGAGGGTAACGTTGAAAAAACCTATCAGTGGTATTTGAGTGCTCGAAAAGATCGGCGCCTCTTCCGGCAACTGGTTACAACAACTTTTGAAAAAATGGAAATCTTGTTTGCAGGAAAATTAACGGATGCTGAAAAGCTGCGGAAAAAACAGCAGTTATTCGCTGAAATGCGTGAAAATTACGAGAGCCGCAAAAAAGATTTTCAGGTACTTTCCTATGACAGCTGGTTTGCTAAAAAGCTGAATAACACACATTTGCTCGGAGTGCGACGCTATCACAGTCAGGTAGATAAATTTGCGCGTCTTTTTGAAGAAAACGGACAACAGTGGCCGCAGTTTTTTGAAGCAGTCCGGAAACTGTCAAAACTCTAAAATTGAAAGACGATGCTTTGCGTAGCTGTTAAAGTAATTTGGCAAATAACCACCAAATTAATCACACTCTGAATAAAATAATATTCTCGACAACAGTAATCCAATGGATTGTACCTTTAATATGCAAACGATTGTTGAGTTGCCTGAATACAGTCGTCGGTCAGAAAAGCTATTGAGTTAATCTGTAAGTAGAAATATTATCGCTTGCCGCAGCAACAGGTTTGCTGTTCTTTAAGCTAACAACCACAATTTTTTAATTATTTAGAGCAATTTTGTAATCACAATTCAGAAATGTTGAACTCTATTTTTAATAATTTAGGTGTCATTCTGCTGGACCGTGACGGTGTAATCAACGAGGAGCCTGGGCCTATACTGAGTCCGGAACAGTTTGTGATGATTCCCAAAAGCGCTGCTGCAGTTGCTAGGCTTAATGCAAGGGGCTGGCGCTGTTTCGTAATTACGAATCAGGCTGCATTTGCCAGGTGTGATTTGAGCGAGAGCGTTTTTCAAACTATAACAGAGAAAATGCATTCTGAACTTGAAAAATCCGCAGCGCATATAGACGGTCAATATTATTGTCCACATCATCCGGATTGGGAAAACGGTCAACGTAGAGCCGAACCAAAACCATGCGCCTGCCGTAAACCTGGTACTCTGCTGTTAGAACAGGCAGCCGCTGAGCATGGATTTAGCGCAGAGGAAACGGTTTTAATCGGAGACTCCACCAGTGATTTTGCGGCAGCCGCTAAATGGGGTACA
>JAPKDT010000287.1 GCA_028822475.1 SAR324 cluster bacterium | reverse complement strand
TGGAATTGAGGATGCAAAAAACATGTGCCTTTGGACCGGAGAAGCACTGGAAATTGCTCCGGAACTGGTTCTGCCCTCTTCAACAGGCGTGATCGGTCAACGGTTGCCTATCAAAAAAATTCATGATGGCTGTAAATCAATTACTGAACAACTTGGCTCATCCACAGAACATATTGAAAAGTTTGCACGTGCAATCATGACGACAGACACACACCCAAAATGGAGTTCCTGCAGAGTTGGAAATGCGACCATCCTCGGAGTTGCAAAAGGTGCCGGTATGATAGAACCAAACATGGCAACAATGCTCAGTTATTTTGTGACCGATGCTAAGTTGAGTTCTGAAGAACTGCGGGCTATACTCGACCGAGTTGTCAACAAATCCTTCAACCGTATTTCAATTGATTCGGATACTTCAACAAGCGACACTGTTGTCATCCTAGCCAATGGACTTGCAGGACGAGTTGACACTGAAGAATTTGAAGCTGCTTTCACAAAAAGTGCGATGCAGTTAGCCAAAGAAATTGCCCGTGACGGAGAAGGTGCTACTAAACTGATTGAGCTCACAGTTTCAGGCGCAGAGTCACAGCAAATGGCTTTGAAGATTGCCAAGTCAATCATCAACTCACCGCTGGTCAAAACCGCAATTCACGGAGCGGATCCAAACTGGGGCCGTTTTGTGATGGCTGTCGGGAAGGTTTTTGAATATCCGGTGCCTTTAGCTGATTTGTCAATTCATTTTAAAAAAGGCAGCCAGGTTTTAAGTGTTAATGCGGAAAGTCTAGATGCAGATGAAGTTAATTTGGATGAGATTTCAAAACTTCTCAAAAATCAGGAAGTTTTTATAGAAGTTGTAGTTGGTAGTGGGAATTTCTCTGAAACAGTTTGGGGTTGTGACTTGACAAAAGGCTATATTGAAGAGAATGCCTTTTACACCACTTAAAATCAGGCTGATCCTTGATCGGATCTAGTGGTCACTACTACACGGAATTTACGTTTTTGCTAAAATAAAAAAAACATAAACTATGAATAAAAATTTACAAAATAGCAAACAGCAAGCAACAGGTATAAAGCCAAGGACTGGAATTTTACTGATCAATCTCGGTACACCGGATGCTCCAAGGACACGAGAGGTTCGTGCTTATTTAAGAAGCTTGCTTTCCTGCGACAGAGTTTTGGATATTAACCCAATTGGACGCTGGTTATTGCTTAATCTGATTGTACTTCCTTTTCGACCAAGGAAAGCTGCAAAAGCCTACCAGGAAATCTGGTTAGAGGAAGGTTCTCCCTTGTTAGTCTATAGTAAGAAATTACAAAATGCCCTCGCACTGCAGTTTTCTAAAGATAAAATCCCTGTTGAGATAGGTATGCAGTGTGGAAATCCTTCAATAAAAAGTGCTGTGGATCGTCTTCGTGAAGAGGAATGTGACAGGATTATCGTTTTACCGATGTATCCTCAGTATTCATCAAGTACTTATGGTTCTGCAGTTGAAGATCTTTATAAAGAAGTTTTGCATGACTGGAATATGCCCCAACTGAAGTTCATTCCACCTTTTTATTCAGATTCACGTTTTATAGGGTCGTGGGAAAAAATTGGATTACCTTTTCTAGAAAACAAACCGGATCATGTGCTGTTTAGTTTTCATAGCCTTCCAATAAGACACTTAGAGAAAAGTGACATTAGCGAAAACTGGTGCAAAAATAATCATGAATGCTGTCTCGAATTGGTAAATGAGAACCGAAACTGCTATAGTGCCCAGTGTTTCCATACTGCAAAATTAATCGCTGAACGATACAATCTATCTGCAGATGAGTGGTCTGTGAGTTTTCAGTCCAAATTTGGACGAGAGGAGTGGATCAAACCAGATACTGAAATGCACCTCGCCAGACTTGCGGAAAAAGGAGTTAAGAGAATTGTTGTTTTTTGTCCTGCATTTGTCTCCGACTGTTTGGAAACACTGGAAGAGATCGGAATACGCGCAGCGGAACATTTCCGTAAACATGGAGGAGAAGAGCTGAAGCTGGTCCCATCGCTAAATGCTCATCCTGAATGGGTTCATGCTCTGACCTCAATTATCCGGGAACATTTAGCCGGATAAAATGTGGTGATATTATTTTTGCTTCAGTAAATATACTTTTGTACTCATACCTGACCTTAACTTGAGTCCAGGATTAGTGGCTTTTACATACAGGGGGAAAAGTCCCGTTTCTGGATCTGATGTCCAGGAGATACGTTCGATTTTTCCAGAGAATTCTTCGTTTCGATAACTTGGTGTTGTAAAAACAACAGACTGCCCTTCTCTAATCATGGGTAAATCCTCTTCTTCAACTAAAATTGGTATTTCTACCTGATTTATGTCTATGATTTGAAAAAGAACTGCTCCAGGACTTATAATCTCTCCTTCTTCGACAGACTTTGCAACGATAATCCCTCCAATTTTTGCAAAGAGTTGAGTGTCATCCAAAGCTTCCATACTCATTGCTAGCTCTTGATTGGAGCGTTCAAGCGTTAATTTTGCATTTTTTAGAGATATCTCACCCCTGCTGTACTGTAACTGCAAAGAATCATACTGGGAACGAGTCGAAGATCCTTGCTCGAACAAAGTTTGTTCCTCTGTTAATCTACGCTGTATATCCCTCAAATTTGTTTCCAAATCTTGAACATTATTCTCATTGATCT
>JAPKDT010000286.1 GCA_028822475.1 SAR324 cluster bacterium | reverse complement strand
GACATGATTGCCCGTGAATTACTTATCAAGTTCCAGATGTCAAAACGGCATCCGATGGTTGTTCTCAAAGAAAACTACGGAAAGTTCTAAACAAAGCTAGGGAGGGTAATAAAAGTCCTTTTCTTATCTTCTCTATTGCCATTTCAGGGATAGTTAAACGCAAACCCACAATCTATGGGTGCCACTACAAATCTTTTCCACAACCTTATCTCACATCTGGGTCCCGGATCAAGTTCGGGATTTCAAAAGAAATACTTTCCAGCAAGCCCTTAGTAGGTTTTTTCTCGATGTGTTCTGCTTAAATCGAAGTGGGGTCTGCACTGGAGTCTGTCCAATCGGGTTCGAAACCTAGAACGGTAACATCCGGAGAGAGGTAAGGGTTGAATAGAAAATTGTGCCAGTAAGTGAATTCATATACTGGATTTTTTTTCAGCAAGACTTTAATACCAGCTGGAACTCGGAATTTTTGCTGCTGGAAGTCGAATTCAAGTACACAGCGTTGATTTTTCGTGAGCCTATTCACTGTTTCCGAATTCATTGAAAACACGCCTGTCATCAGACCACTAAAATTTTCCACATTTTGGTAGAATGTCGAAGAGAGAAGTTGAATCGCTTTTTTGTATCTTTCCTGAGGATCCTGTGTTTTCAGTGCCATGAAACGAAATTGACGGATACTATCCTGAAGCAGGTCCGGGACAAGCAATAGGGTCACAGCAGAAGCCACCTCTTTTCCATCTTCCAGAAGAACATCCGGTCTCATCCCGGATGTGGGGCGCCCCTCACCATTTCGCATTGCATACTGCCGTACCCTGCACTGCCAGCCTATAAAATGATTTTGAATCGGCAGTCGTTCATATTTCTGGTTGGAGTCACTTTCTATAGTTTCTGTTTCCATAAAAATATTTGCACTTTCTCTTTAATTTAGTGGAAAGAGAATCAGATTAACTCCAAGGGAAAGGACTTTTTGAGACAGGATGAAGTTTGCCCTCCTCAAAACGTGAAAAACTAAACGGCTCCAGTAGTTTACTTTTTTCACCCATAATTGTCCCAGCAACAAGTTTACCTACTCCGAGCATTTTGTAGCCGTGATTTGAATCCGCAATCACATAGCAGTTTTCGTGATATTCATCAAATACGGGAAAACTGTCTGGAGCAAGTGCACCCAATCCTCCTGAAGGTTCTCCACGGTAAAGATCCCTTTTACCTTCAAAACGTTTCTGGCAGAATGCTAAGGCGGCACACCACATGTCAACAAAGTCTTTGCCTACCACAAAGTCTGGAGATTCTGGACCATAGGGATCAAGACTGAAATCTTCTCCTGTTGTGTCCACAATATATGGAGCTGCTCCTCCCTGTACTCCATCAAAGCTGAAATCTGGCTTGTAATAAATACCCCACATCTTCTCAGTGATCAAACTCCCGTCAATGTCAGAGTAGAGTGGTGCATCAGTATCAACATGAATAACCGGAGGCATTTTACCTTCATTGGTTTTAAGCATATTTGGGTCAACACCTAGAGTTCCTTCCTGGAGGCAGTAGTAGCGCCACATTTCTACATTTTCATGAATTTCATTTCCGTCCTTAACTCTGATTTTCGCAGGAAGGTCCAACATTTTCCAGAAAGTATTTATCCAAGGGCCAGCGCTGACAACTACATAATCCGTCTGAATCTTTCCTCGATTTGTGATTACAGCTGAAATTGCTTTTCCGGAAAATTCAACACCGGTGACTTCAACATTTCCGGTAATAGTGACACCCTCGCTTTCAGCTTTTGCCATAAGCCCCTGCATGCACTTCATATTATTAGAATAGCCACCTTTTTTTTCGTGCAAAACCGAAGTTATGCCCTTTGCCTGCCAATCGTCAAACAAACCCTGCATATAAACCATTGAATCGGCACTGCCCTCTATAAATTCTGAAGGGTAGCCTATGGCCTGCTGTTGTTCGTAAATTGTAGCAATATCAGAATGCATCACTTCAGGACTAATTTGCATATAACCGATCGCATGATAGCTGTATGATTTCGGATCACTCTCCCACACCTCTACGCTGTGCGCCATTAATTCACGCATCGCAGGCTGGAAATAATTGTTCCGTACAACTCCGCAGGCAATTCCGGATGCACCTGCTCCAACACCTGATTTGTCTATTACCAGGATATCTTTCCCGCTTCCAAGACCCCGATTTTTCAATTCAAGTGCTAAATGGTAAGAAGTGCTGAGACCATGCATTCCTGCACCAATTATCAGGTATTTTGTAGAACTAGCTAACATATGATCTTTCTTCTAAAGAATATTAAGATGAAATGAGGCAAAACTTAACTAAAATAAGATGGTTAATTTTGATTTATTGCATTATAAAGAACAAGTTCTATTAAGGTTTTAAACAGTAAACAGTTATTTTTTAGCGGCTTTTCTGCTCCTCCCAAGACAAAGGCCCCGCAAACTTAAGGAGCGATATCTAATAGATTTTTTGGACAAATGATTTCTTTATTTGAAAGCATAAGATATATTTAACTTGAATTTTAAAAAGTATATAGTGGAAATAATTAATGATTAAACCTTTTAAAGTAAACATCTCAGATCAAGTACTTGAAGCTATTTATGCTAAGGTAAAAAAATACCCGTGGCATGAAATGCCTGATGATGGTGGCTGGGAGTATGGAACTAACTTAGATTACA
>JAPKDT010000285.1 GCA_028822475.1 SAR324 cluster bacterium | reverse complement strand
AAATCCGAGAAGGTGGCGATGTAGACCAACAACTCATAGACAAAACACTTATACATCTTAGAGAATTTGAAGAAAATGCTGGACAGTCAACATCAAAACCGCCTGACAAAAAAGCTGAAGAAAAAACAAAAGAACCTGCTTCCAAGGAGGATTTACAAGCCCAAGAAGACAAGATAAAGCCCGAAGCAGTTGATCCTCAAAATGGAAAAAGCCCGGAAAGTGTTGAGAACAAAATACAGGAAGAAGTTCAGTGGGATGATGAAGAGGAAGGAGAAGAAATAGCATACCTGCTTCACCTGAAATTTGATTCAAAAATGCTGCGTAAAGGTTCTGATCCGATACTTTTAATTAAAGAGTTAGCAGAGCTCGGTGATCTGGACATGATTCCACATTTAGGAGGTTTGCCTGACCTGAAAAACCATGACCCTGAAGATATCCATCTTTGGTGGAGTGCGAAGCTGGTAACTAGTCGTCCTGCAGAGGAGATTGAAAATATCCTGGTTTTCTTTCAAGACGATAAAAATGAAGTTAAATTTGAACCGGCAGAATCTCCACCAGAGGATCCAGGTCTTGCTTCTCATGGTATTTATGATGAACCCGAAGAAAAAGAGCAGGAACAAAAAGAAGGTGAAAAAACTAAATCAGAATCAGAGTCAAAAGAAGTTGAAGAACCTGAAAAAGGAATAACAACAGAGCCAGATTCTTCTGACGCAGAGCAACAATCATTATCTGATCAGCAATCACAGGAACTGACACCTGTTAAGGAGACTAAGAAAAAAACCACTGAAAGCAAGACCACACAATCCATTCGCGTTACGGTTGAGAGATTAGACAAGTTGCAAAACCTGGTGGGAGAAACGGTGATCAATCAAGCCCGCCTGCACCTGCTGAGTGACAAGATAATGGAGATCGATGTAAAACTTGGAGAAATGCTTGAGCAATTCGTGGAGGACAATGAAAAGTCAGTACAGGAACTACAAGATCAGATTTTGCAGGTACGAATGATTCCAGTGGGAAGTATTTTAAATAACATGAAACGTACGGTTCGTGATTATGCCACTAAAAGCAAAAAGAAAATCAGGTTGGAAATCGAAGGTGGTGATACTGAATTAGACAAAACCGTCACAGAACAGCTCCAAGGGCCTTTGGTACATTTAGTTCGCAATTCAATGGATCATGGAATTGAAGATTCAGAAATGCGAATAAAAAATGGAAAGGACCCGACCGGAACTATCTCTCTCAGAGCATCACAACAGGAGGGCTATGTTATTGTCGAAATAGAAGATGACGGAAAGGGCATTGATGCAAAAGTAATTTTTGACTCCGCAGTGAAGAAAGGATTTATAAATGATACAGATGAACTTTCTGAAGATGAAATTTATAAATTACTATTTCTGCCGGGTTTTACAACAACAACCGAGGTAACCGATGTTTCAGGACGGGGCGTTGGTATGGATACAGTAAAGCGCGACATTGAAGCACTTCTTGGAACAATAGAGATAAGCAGTGAACTTAACAAAGGTACGAATACAAAACTTAAATTACCACTAACACTTGCCATTATTGAGGGAATGATGATCGATGTAGGTCATCAAGTATTTACTATTCCTCTACTTTCGGTCAATGAGTCGCTAAGGCCGGTTCCTAAACAAATTAAAAAAATTAAAGACAAAGGTGAACTGGTTGAAATTCGTGGGGAATATATCCCCTTGTTACGCTTGTATGAGCGTTTAAAGCTGAAACCAAGGTACAAAGAGCCCACTGAAGGTTTGGTTGTTGTAGTGCAACATGCAAATCGTAAACAGTGCCTTTTTGTCGATGAAATTGTCGATCAAGGACCCGTGGTAATTAAGAGTATGGAAGATAATTTCATCCAGGTTCCGGGAATTGCCGGAGCGACCATTCTTGGTGATGGAAGAATTTCATTCATTTTGGATGTTGCAAGTCTTGTTAATTAAAACCCAAAGTAAAGGGGAAAATGGAAAATAATAAAAACAAAAAATACCTGGGAACAGTAAGTCTTTCTGATGAAGAACTGGAAGATATGAGCCTGGATATTTCCTACAGTGAAGGAACCAGGCTAATCACCTTTATATTGGGAGAGGAAAAATACGGTCTGGACATTCTAAAGGTACGTGAACTTATCAGCTTTCCGGAAGGCCTCACCCGTATTCCGAGGATGCCGGATTTCATTGTGGGAATGTTCAATCTTCGTGGTCTCGTGATTCCAGTTATGGACCTTCGAAAAAAGTTTAATATGACCGGTGAAGAAAGGCATGAGTTCTCAGTGATAATAATCGTTGATGTAGAAAATAAAAACATTGGACTTACTGTAGATGCAGTGTCAGATGTTATCTTTGTCAAGGATGAAGATATGCAGGATACCTCTGAGTTAGCAGTGAATGTGGATACAAAATTTATCAAAGGTGTCGCAAAGACTAAGGATGAAATGATAATCCTACTGGACATTGACTACCTGCTTTCAAAAGAAGAATTTGATACGTTGATAGAAAACAAGAGTAAAGAATGAACGAAAAACCAACACCACCATATAAAGTACTTATTGTCGACGACTCTGCAGTAGTCAGAAAAACATTAAAGGAAATTTATTCATCTGATCCGGAACTTGAAGTTGCAGGAACTGCCCCGGATGCATTGATTGCTCTTCGCATGTTAGGCGAAAAAAAAATTGA